>JAEXPL010000360.1 GCA_023446865.1 Verrucomicrobiota bacterium
CGCGACCCCCTGCGCCCCGCGGCCTCCCGGCCGGGGGGCTTTTCTTTCCCCGTGGCGGGTGGCGCGAACCCATGGCCTCTCGCCTCTCCCGGGCACGCCGAGCTCCACCTCAGCCCTTCCGTCGCTCGGCTCCGCCCGCCAACGCCCCAGCCGCCACTTCCGGGTTTTCGTCGTGAGAATTTGACCACCGCCGAGGTTGCCGCAAACTCCCCATTCCCCGCGGCTTCGAGAACCGCAGGACTCGTTTGCCCCACCGCGATGCCGCCCGAGCCCCCAATCTCCGTCCCTTCCGCCATCTTCTCGTCCCGTTGGACGGCGCTGTGCTCTGGCGTGGCCTATTTCGCCTTCGCGTGGCTCAGCCACACACTCTCGCCGCCGGAAGCGCCCTTCGTCACCTTCTGGCTGCCCAGCGGGCTCTACCTCGCCACGCTGCTGCTGTCCCCCACCCGCCGGTGGGCCTGGGTCGTGACCGCCGTTGTCGCCGCCAATCTGCTCTTCGACCACCTCAACGGCCAACCGCTCCGCGCCCTCCCGGGTTTCAGCTTGGCCAACACCGCCGAGGCGCTGATCGCCGCCGTGCTCGTGCGTCGGTTCGTCGGTCCATCCCCACAGTTCAACCACCTCGCCACCACGCTGCGTTTCGCGCTGCTGGTCGGGTTGGTGGCCCCCGCCGTCGGCGCGACAATCGGCACCGCCAACGTCTCGCTCACCCTCGGCGCCACGAACGCCATCCGCACCTGGCTGATGTGGTGGACCGGCGATGCCACCGGACTCCTGCTGCTCGCCCCCCTCCTGCTCCTGTGGTCCCGAGCGCGCTGGGCCAACCGCCATTCCGTCACGGCGTCCTACCTTGGGGGTATCGCCGTCGCGACGGCCTGCACCGCACTCCTCGCCCGGGTGGCGATCGACACCGAGCTCGATTTCGGGGTCGGCCTCAAATACCTCGCGCTTCCGCTCGTTGGCTTCACCGCCCTGCGCTTCGGCCCGCGCAGTGGTCTCGGCGCAACCTTGGTCGTCGGCATTGTCTTCGCGATGCGCACCACCGGTCGGGTCGACCCGGTCGACCCCTCGCTCTCCATCCATCTCGCGCGCATCCTCTCCTTGCAGTGTTATCTGCTCGTGCTCTGCCTCTCCACGCTCGCGCTCGGTGCACTGCTGGAGGAGCGCCGGCTGCACGAAACCGCGTTGAGCAAAAGCGAGGCGTTCCGCAAACGTCTCTTCGAGAGTTCCAGCGTTCCGATCGTGGTCATGGACCCCGCCACCGCGGCGATCATCGACTGCAATCCCGCCGCCGTCACCATCTACGGTTTCGCGAACCGCACCGACGCCGTCGGCAAAACGGTCGAAGAGGCCTCCGCGCCTCTCCAATACGACGGAACGCCTTCACCCATGAAGGCGCGACAGCACATCGAACGGGTCCTCGCGACCGGGAGTGACACCTTCGAATGGCGCCACCGCCGCCCCAACGGTGAACTTTGGGACGCCGAGGTGCACTTGGTCAGTTTCGAATCCGGCGGGCGCACGCTACTCCAGTTCACCCTTCAGGATATCACCAAGCGCAAATCCGCCGATGAGGCGCTCCGTCGCAGTGACACGCGCATGCGCCTCGCCACCGAGGCAACGGGCGTGGCCGTCTGGGAATGGAACTCCGCGACGAACGAACTCGAGTGGGACGAGTCGATGTACCGGATCTGCGGCCTCCGCCGTGAGGATTTCACCAACGCCATCCAGGCATGGAATGCCTGTCTGCATCCCGACGACCGCCCGCTCGTGGAACGCAACGTCCAGAGCGACCTCCGCGGAGAGCAGGATCATTCGTCGGAGTTCCGCATCATCCGCCCCGACGGCTCGATCCGCTTCATCGCCACCACCGCCTGCGTCTTTCGCGCTCCGGACGGCGCGCCGTTGCGGTTGCTCGGCACGAACATCGACATCACCGCCCGCAAGCGGGCCGAGGAGGCGCTGTTCCGCAGCGAGGTCCTCTTCCGCCGCATGTTCGACGAAGCCCCGATCGCCGCCGCGCTGCTCGACCCCCGCGGGGTCTTCCAGCGGGCCAATGCCGCCGCGTGTCGCTTTCTCGGTTACACCGCCGACGAACTATGTCGCCTCACTTTCGCTGACATCACCCATCCCGACGATTTGGCCACCAGCCGCGCCGCGGTCGACCGCCTGCTCGCCGGCACTGCTCCTTCGTTTGACCTGGAGAAACGCTACCGGCGCAAGGACGGCAGCATCGTCTGGGGTCGAGTCTCCGTCGCCCTGCTGCGCGACGAGGAGGGTCGGCCACTCTACCTCGCCCCCATCATCCAGGACATCACCGCCCGCAAGCAGACGGAGGAACAACTCCGCGAGAGCGAGCTCCGCTACCGCACCCTCGCCGACTCCGGCCAGGCTCTGATCTGGACCGCCGGTCTCGACAAGAAGTGCGACTACTTCAACCAACCTTGGCTCGACTTCACCGGCCGCTCCCTCGCCCAGGAACTCGGCGACGGCTGGATCGAGGGTGTGCACCCCGAGGATCTCGACCGCTGCGTCGCCACCTACGCGGCCGCCTTCGAGCGCCGCGAGAGGTTCAGCATGGATTACCGGATCCGCCACCGCGACGGCACCTACCGGTGGATCCAGGACAACGGCTCCCCCCGCTTCGACAGCCACGGCGCTTTCCTCGGCTACATCGGCCACTGCCTCGACATCACCGACCGCCGGCGCGCCGAGGAGGAGTTGCGCAAGAAGACCGCCCTGCTCGAAGCCCAGCTTGATTCGACCCTCGACGGACTGCTCGTCGTCGACGAACAGGGGCGGAAGCTCCTCCAGAACCGGAGAATGGCTGCGCTCTGGAAGATTCCTCCCGAAATCGCGCACAGCCCGGACGACCAAAGCCAGATCGACTACGTCACCACCAAGATCCGGGACCCCGAGAAATTTGCCGCCCAGATCGCCCACCTCTACCGCCACCCAGGGGAAACCAGCCGCGACGAGATTGAGCTGCAGGACGGGTCGATTCTGGAGCGGTATTCCGCCCCGGTGGTGGGGCCGGAAAGCAAGTATTACGGCCGGATCTGGACCTTCCGCGACATCACCGATCGCAAGCGCGCCGAACAGGCCTTGCGCGAAAGCGAACTGCAGCACCGGCTCCTGATCCAGCACCTCAACGCCGGCGTGGTGGTGCACGCCCCCGACACCCGGGTACTCCTTTCCAACGACCAGGCTTCCGCCCTCCTCGGGCTCACGCCCGAGCAGATGCTCGGCAAGGTCGCCATCGACCCCGCCTGGACCTTCCTGCGGGAGGACGGCACCGCCCTGCCGCCCGACGAATACCCGGTGAACCAAGTGCGCGCCTCCAGCCGGCCGATCCGGAACCAGGTTTTCGGAATCCGCCCAACCACCGCCGCTGCCCCGGTCTGGGTCCTAGTCAACGCCTTTCCCCATCTCGGCGCCACCGGTGCGCTGCACCAGATTGTCGTGACGTTCGTCGACATCACCAAGCTCAAGCTCGCCGAAGGCTCCCTCCGCGAGATGCTCCGCGAGAAGGAGTCCCTGCTCAAGGAGGTCCACCACCGGGTGAAGAACAACCTCCAGATCATCTCCAGCCTCCTGCGCCTCCAGGCCGATCAGATCGGCAATCCCGTCACCGCCGACGTGCTGCGCGACATGCAAGGCCGCATCCGCTCGATGGCCCTCCTGCACGAGACGCTCTACCGCTCGGGCAACCTCGCCCGCATCGACCTCGCCGACTACCTCGAAGCGGTCTGCACCCAGCTCCTCCGCGCCCACCAACGCAGCGCCGGTACGATCGCCCTGCGCCTCGAACTGGTTCCGGTGGAGCTCGACGCCGTCCAAGCCGTGCCCTGCGGCCTGCTGGTCAACGAGCTCGTCTCCAACTCCTTCAAACACGCGTTCCCCGCCGGCCGCGCCGGCGAGGTTCGCCTCGAGCTTCGCGCCCTCCCCGCGCCCGATGCCGCGACCGGACGGAAGGTCCGGCTCGCAGTGACCGACAACGGCGTCGGCCTGCCCGCCGACCTCGATGTGCAGAACCTGCGTTCCCTGGGTCTCCAGCTCGTCTCCGACCTCGCCCGCCAACTCCAGGGTTCGCTGGAAATCGGCCCCGGCCCCGGCGGCGGCGCCGCCTTCGCCCTCGTCTTCACGACGGCCGCGGCCGACACCGCACCTCCATCATGACCAAGACCCGGATACTCGTCGTCGAGGACGAGGCCATCGTCGCCCGCGACCTCACCCGCCAGCTCGCCCGGCTCGGCTACGAGCCCGTCGCCGACACCCCGCGCGGCGAGGAGGCGGTCGAATTGGCCGCCCGGCTCCATCCCGACCTCGTGCTGATGGACATCCACCTCGCCGGACAGATCGACGGCATCGCCGCCGCCACCGCCATCCGCGAGCAACAGGACATCCCCGTCGTCTTCCTCACCGCCTTCGCCGACGACGCCGTCCTCCAACGCTCGAAGCAGGCCGAACCCTTCGGCTACATCGTCAAACCCTTCGACGAACGCGAGCTGCACTCGGTGGTCGAGATCGGTCTGGCCAAGCACCAGGCTGAGGTGAAGCTCCGCCGCTCGCGCGAGGAGCTCGCGATCATCCTGCGCACCGCGATGGACGCCTTCTGGCTCTGCGACTTCGAGGGCAACATCCTCGACGTCAACGACGCCGCCTGCGCCATGCTCGGCTACACCCCGGCGCAACTGCGGGGCCGGACAATCGCCGAAATCGAGGCGCAGATGACCGCCGCCGAGGTCACCGCCAACCTCGAGAAGATCATCCACGCCGGGCGCAAACGTTTCGAAACCCGGCACCGCCACGCCGACGGCCGCGTGATCGCCATCGAAGTCAGTGTCACCGTGCAGCCAACCGACAAGGGGCGGATCTTCGCCTTCCTGCGCGACATCACCGCGCGCAAACGCATCGAAGCAGAGAACGAGGCCACCACCCGCCTGCTCCGGCTCACCAACGCCCCCAGCAACCTCCGTGACCTCCTCCAATCCGCCCTCGCCCTACTGCGTGACTCGTCTGGCTGTGAAAGTGTTGGTGTCCGGTTGGTCGAGTAGGAGGCGTGTCCCTACCTTGAAGTGGGTGCAAACGAACAACTCGTCGAGAAGGACCGCCACCTCTGCCACTGCGACTCCCGCGGCCAGGTTCTCCGCGCTCCCGACGGGCGCCCCCTCATCGATTGCCTCTGCGACCAGATTCTCCACGGCACCATCACTCCCACCCTGCCCTGCTTCACCCCCCGCGGCAGCTACTGGAACAACGCCGTGACCGATGTGTTGGCCGGTGCCGTGCCCTTGCCCGCCAGCCACAACCACCGTCGCACCCGCACCCCCGAAGCGGTCGCCATCATTCCACTCCGGCGCGGTCCGGCCGCATTCGGGCTGCTGCTGTTCAACTCGGCCCGCCGCCAATCCTTCGATCCGGCCCGGCTGGCCCTCCTCGAGCACCTCGCCGACAACCTCGCCATCGCCATCACCCAGCGCCAGTCGCAGGGCGCGTTGCAGGCCAGCGAACAACGTTTCCGCGTGCTGCTCGAATCGACCTCCGACTACACCTTCGCCGTGCACCAACGGCCCGACGGCTCCGTGCTCACGCGCCACGGCGCCGGCTGCGTCAAGGTGACCGGCTACGCCCCGTCCCACTTCACCGAGAATCCCCGGCTCTGGCTGGACATGGTGGCCCCCGAGGACCGCGAACGCGTCGAGGCCTTCGCCCGCCAGCTCTCCACCGGCGAGCAGCCCGAGCCGATCGAGCACCGCATCGTCCACCGCGACGGCACCGTCCGTTGGGTACACAGTGCGGTGGTCGTCCGACGCACCCTCGAGGGCGAGATCCTGCAGGACGGTGTGATCACCGACATCACCGAGAGGAAACAGGCCGACGAGCGGCTGCGCGCCAGCGAGGCCAAGTTCGCCACCGTGTTCCGCTCGGCCCCGCTCATGATCGCGATCTCGAAGGTCGACGACGGCACCTACCTTGAGGTCAACGACGAGTTCCTGCGCGCCACCGGCTTCGCCGCCGGGGAGGTCCTCGGCCGTTCCTCCGTCGCGCTCGGCCTCATGCCGGCCGAGGAACGTCCGCGCCTGCTCGCCCGGATGCGCGCCGAAGGCCGCGTCTCCGCCGTGCCCCTCGCCATCACCGGCAAGGGCGGCCGCAAACTCGAATGCCTCTTCAGCGCGGAGACGGTCGGCATCGGCGGCGAACAGCTCCTCCTCTCCATCGCCCTCGACCTCACCGCCCACAAACGCCTCGAGGCCCAGCTCCGCCAAATCCAGAAAATGGAGGCCTTCGGCCAGCTTGCCGGCGGCGTGGCGCACGACTTCAACAACATCCTGGTCGCCATCACGCTCCATGTCGGCCTGCTGCGCCAGTCCGAGATGCTCGACCCCGAGACCAAGGCCTCGTTGCACGAACTCGAGCAGGTGGCCGCCCGCGGCGCCGCCCTCACCCGGCAGCTGATGGCCTTCAGCCGCCAACGCCCGCTGGAGATGCAACCCGTCGATCTCAACGAGACCGTGGCCAATCTGCTCAAGATGCTCCGTCGCGTCCTCGGCGAGGGCATCACGGTCGAATGGAACCCCGCCCCCGACCTGCCGCCCGTGGAGGGTGATGTCGGTACGCTCGAGCAGGTCCTCATGAACCTCTGCGTCAACGCCCGCGACGCCATGAACGGCGCCGGTCGCCTCACCATCGCCACCGCCGCGGTCGACCTCGCCCCCGCGTCCGTGGCCGACCGGCCCGCCGCCCGCCCCGGCCGCTTCGTGCGTCTCACGATTTCAGACACCGGTTGCGGCATGGATGCCGCCACCCTCGCCCGGATCTTCGAGCCCTTCTTCACCACCAAGGAGGTGGGCCGGGGCACCGGCCTCGGCCTCTCCATTGTGCACGGCATCGTGCAGCAGCACCGCGGCTGGATCGAGGTCGAGAGCGAGCTCGGCCGCGGCAGCTCTTTCCACCTCTTCCTGCCGCCCCACCGCACGCCGGCCGTGCCTCCCGTCGCCCAATCGGTGGCCCTGCCGCGCGGTCGGGGCGAGCTCGTGCTCACGGTCGAGGACGAGGAGAGCGTCCGCACCGTCTACTCCACCACCCTCGTCCGCTACGGCTACCGGGTGCTCGCGGCTCGCACCGGCCCCGAGGCCCTCGAGCTGTGGCGCGGCCACCGCGGCGAGATCGCGCTGCTGCTCACCGACATGATGCTGCCCGGCGGCCTGAGCGGCGCCGACCTCATCCAGACACTTCGGACCGAGCGCCCCAATCTGCCCGTGATCCTCGCCTCCGGCTACACCGGCAACAAGGGTGTCGCCCTCCCCACCAACGTCCGCAAGCTGCCGAAACCGTTCGAGGCGCACACCCTTCTCGCCACCCTTCGGGCAGCGCTCGACGAGCCCGTCGCCTCGTAGGCCCGGCTCCACTCACTCGCGGAACCGGAACACCGTCTCGCCCTGCTTGGCGTACCCGAGCTTGCGCCGGATCATCGACTCCACGAACTGCGGATCGCTGCGCAGCTGGTCGAGCATGCGCAGCTGCTCGCGCAGATCCTGCTCCGCCACCTGCAGCTTCTGGCGCGTCTCGGATTCCTGGGTCTGGAGGTTTGCGAGTTCCTGATACGTCTGCATGAACGAGATCCCGGCGAACGCACTGAGCGCCAGGAACACGACCGCATACAACGTGGCTAGGAATCGACCGAGGGACATCGCAGGAGGAGGCAAAAGACCGCGGTAAAAAAGGGTTTGGTTGCCGCTGCCTTCTTGCGCTCAAATTTTAGAGTCCATAATCGGCGGCGTTTCAATCACTTTCCCGACTCGAACGCGCCGCCGCGCCCTTTCTTCGCCGCTCCGAACCCAGCCCGCCCGATGTACCAAAGCTTCTACGGTTTCGAGGAGATGCCCTTCAACATCACCCCGGATCCGAAGTTTCTCTATCTCAGTCCCTCGCACGTCGATGCGCTCCAGCATCTCAAGTACGGCATCCAGGAGCGCAAGGGCTTCATCGTGCTCGTCGGCGAGGTCGGCTGCGGCAAGACCACGCTCTGCCGCCGCCTGCTCAACGAGCTCGACCCCGCGCGCTTCGAGACCGCGCTCGTCCTCAACCCGCGCGTGACCGAGACCGAGATGCTCGAGACCATCCTGCTCGAGCTCGGCGAGACCATCGAGGAACACACCCAGAACGCCCTCGTCGCCCAGGTCAACCGCGTGCTCATGGCGCGGATTCACGCCGGCAAGGACATCGTCCTCATCATCGACGAGTGCCAGAACCTCTCCTTCGAGGTGCTCGAGCAGGTCCGCCTCCTCTCCAACCTCGAGACCGACAAGCAGAAGCTCCTCCAGATCGTCCTGATGGGCCAGCCCGAGTTCAAGGAGAAGCTCCGCCAGGACCGGCTCCGCCAGCTCCGCCAGCGCATCCTCGTCCACTACGAGCTCCGCCCGCTCACCCAGGTCGAGGCCGTCCACTACATCTACCACCGCCTCACCCTCGCCGGCGCCAGCGGCCGCCCGCGCTTCACCAAGTGGGCGCTCCGCGCCATCTACCGCCACAGCCGCGGCACGCCCCGCATCATCAACAATCTCTGCGACAAGTCCCTCCTCGCCGCCTACGTGCGCGACTCCGACGAGGTCACCTGGTGGGACGTGCGCCGCGCGCTCAAGGAAATCGCCCACCTCACCGACTGAGCCGCGCCGCTCGACCGTCGACAGCCGCCCGCCCTTCGTCCACCGTCCACTGGCAACCGTCCACCGCACCCCGTCCACCGGCATGAGCCTCATCAACGACGCCCTCAAGAAAGCGCAGCGCGAACGCGCCCACCCGGCGGAACCGGTCGCGCCCACCCCTCCGGTCGCCACGCCCCCGCCGGCCCGGTCCGCCGCCACCCCCGCCGCCCCGCGCAACCTCTGGCCCGTCGCCCTCATTCTCGTCGCGCTCGTCGGCGGCGGCACCGCCGTCTGGTTCCTCAAGCCCGGAGCCCCGGCCGCACCCGTCGCCGCCGCCCCGAGTAACCAAATCGCTTCGACACCGGTGCCCGCCGTCGGTCCCGCCTCGCCCGTGCCGCTGCCGTCGTCCAGCACCACGGCCACCC
>JAEXPL010000385.1 GCA_023446865.1 Verrucomicrobiota bacterium
CCCTTGAGCACATCCGGCTGCTGCTGAAGCTCCGCCTTTGAGGCGGCGAGCGTCAGCCCCTGGTCGCGCGACCGCTGGAGCGTCCGCCGGATATCGGTGGTGAAGAGCACCACGGCCAGCGCCGTGAACCCGAGGGCGGCCAGCGTACCCGCGATGCCGCCGACAGTGGCCAACTCGGGGTCGGCCTGCCCGCCCCATCCCCGCAGCTCGGCCAGTGCCGCGCCGAGGATCGTGAGCAGCACCAATCCGCACAGGGCCGCGAAAAACCACCGGTCGAGCAGGAGCCCGGCCAGGACCAGCAGCACGGGAAAGCCCAACAGCGCCGCGTGCGCGGGACCCAGCTCCTGTGCGAACAGCAGGAAGGAGACCGCCGCCCAGTTGCCGAAACAAAACAGCCGCGCCGCCGCCACCGGCTGCTCCCGGCGGTTCAACCACAGCACCAACAGCAGCACCGCCTGCACCAGCACCAACGGCGCAACCGCGAACGTTCGCTGCGCGGCGATGTCCTGCGCCAACCGAAACAGCAACGCCAGCAACTCCACCGCTGCCAGCAGATCGATGGTGCGCACACTGAAAGCCGGTGCCATCGCCGGCGCCTCTCCGGCCCGGAAAACAGCCCCCAGCTGGTCGAAGCGCGGTCGAGCAACTACCGGCCCCGCCGCCTCGCCCGCCGATGGCCCGACCCCGGAGGTCTTCTCCGGGGCAACGGGTGGCGGCGCGGGTTCTGGGAGGTTTTGCGGTGTCACGGGGTCCTCCGGCCCTGGCGCCCGGCCGCGTTACGCGGTCGGGATCGAGGACTCGCCCGGAGGCTGCTCGCTCGGAACGTTGGGCTCGGCAGATTCCGCCGGGGCGACCGCTTCCGCGGAAGTCGTCGCGGGGGGGGCGCCGCCGGCCGCGGCCCGGGCCGCGTCTTCCACGGCATCGGCCGCGGCATTGGCGGCGTCCTCGGACTTCTGCTGCTGGGCCGTCATGGGCGGAGCGGCGAAGAGCTTGCCGTCCGAATACTCGGTCACGTAGCCCTCGGTCACGAGCCAGCGCAGGTCCATCCAGAGGCGCTTGAGCTTCGTGTCCTCCTCGGCCGGGAGCGCAACCGCGGTGGCGGCCACGGCGGAATCCGCCGACGAGGTCGGTGCCGCCGTCTCCGGCTGCATGATGCCGAGATGTTTCGCCGGGAGTTCCTTCACGGAAACGACCGGGTTCTTCTCGATGAATTCCAGCAGCGCGCTGATGCTCTCGGAGAAGACTTGGCCGGGCAGGCGGAACTTGCGCTTCACCGCGCAAACGTAGGAAACGCCCTTCGAACCGCGCTTGAAGATCGTGAAACCCTCGCGGCGCAGGCGGCCACGGAGCGCGTTGGCGGTGTCGAGCGGGAACCGGCGCTGGCGCTCGAGCTGGCCCTCGGCCGCGGCGCGAACCTCGCCCTCCGGGAGCTGGTCGGCCACTTTGCCGTGGAACCGGGCGCTCTCGACGCTGCGCACGACCTTGTCCCGAGCGGTGGCGAGCAGATAGGTGCGCGCCTCCTCAATCGTGTCGAAGGTCGGGGCGGCGGCCGGATCGGCGGCGTCCTTCCAGACGTACCGCATGACTTTCTTCATCTTCTCCGTCCACTGCGCGATCACCTCCGGCTCCTTCACCGTCTCGAGGCGTTCACGGAAACGCTCGAAGGGCATGTTGCCCAGCTTCGCGGCGTGGTGCTGCTGGAGGATGTTCTGGTAACGGTGGTAGTTCGGCGGCCCGAGCAACTCGCCGGTGAGACCGCAACGCATCACGAACTGGAAGTTGCCCTTCGGAGCCTCGACCTCCGCCTCGGTCATCGTGAAGAAATCGCCGAGGTGGTTGCGCAGCACATGCTGCACGGCCTCGTCCTCGTTCTCGAACGGCAGGCCGTCGACCGGGGTGATGAAGATCGGAGCGTGCTTGCCCTCGGCGTCGGGCTTGCGCTGGACGACCACGACGAAACGGTCGTTCTTGCCGAGCACGACGCGGGCGATCTCGAACAGTTCGTAGGTGTGGCAGCTCGCCCGGATCGCTTTCACGAGCGCAGTGAAGGCGGTGTCCTCGGCGTAGAAGGCCACGTCGAAGAGCGGGCTCAGGTAAGGCCGGTTGTCCTGCACCGGGCCGCGCTCGAAACGCGGGCCGCGCTCGAAACGGCGTTCGCCCCGCGCCTCGCCGGAACGCTCCGCACCGGCAGGACCGCGGTCCCCACGGTATCCACCTTGCGAACCGCCCGGGCGCTGGTCGCGCCGGAACTGGCCACCGCCCTGCGGGCCGCCGGGGCCGCGTTCGCCACGGAAAGAGTTCTCGGGCCGGCTCGCGCCGCCCATCGTCGCCGCCGCAGCGGCATCGCTCGGCACGCTCTCGGGGCCCTTCGCGACCGGACGCCCGCCCGGACGGCGGTCGCGGCGCACCTCGCCGCGGTCGGAACGTCCACCGTCGCCGGGAAAACCGCGGCGCTCAGGCCGGGGACCGCGGTCACCGCGCCCTTCACGCCGCTCGCCGCCACCGCTGCTGACGCTGGTCCATTGCGTGCCGAAGCTGAAACCGGCGAGCGCGCTCAAGTCGATCTTGGCGATGCCCTCGTCCGTCTGCTTCTCCGCCTCGGCGGGAGCCGGGGCGGATGGTGCCGGTTCGGCCGGGGGCGGGTTCGGCTGCGAGTTCTCGACGGGCTGGTTTTCCTGCGGGACGTTCTGGTCCATATGAGTGGCGTTGGTCATTCCGCTGTGCGATAAAACAAGGGGAGTTGCACAACGAATACCGAGTTGAGTAAGGGTGATAAGCGGGTCGGCAGTTTCACCGGTGCACCCGGGGTGGCAAGCGGTTTTCCGCCCGGCGGGAAGCACCGAAGATTTTCGTCAAATCGGGACTTTACAAGCCACGGACGATCCGACTCACTCCGCCCCTCTTCTTTACAACCTTTACGACGCTCGGGTGGTGGAATTGGTAGACACACACGTTTGAGGTGCGTGTGCCGTAAGGCGTGCAGGTTCGAGTCCTGTCCCGAGCACCATCAACAACTTACGGAAGTTGTTCGAAATGCAAAAGAGACGCTTCTAGCAGACCTCTAGCAGGCAAAAGAGCCGAGGCATTCGCCTCGGCTCTTTGCTTTTCGCCACTCTCGGTGCGTTCCCGGAGAGCGATGAGCCCGATGGTTCAGCCCGGAACCCTTGTGTCAGGATCCGCCGGCCAATGACCAAGAGGCCACCCGCTGTCCAGCTTCCCGCATCACGCCCGCAGCTCCCGCGGTTTCGCGAAGTCCGCAAGAACGTCGTGCAAGGCGGAGCGCTGGGCCCGTTGGTCTCCATCGTCGTCTGTGTGAACCCGCCGTTCCTCTCGTTTCGTCCCGTTTTGAGTCCGTCGAGTAGCTCGGGCGGGGCGGCACTCAATGGGCAGCGCCTTCTACCGGCAGCGAGTACAGCGTCACATTCGCCACGACGAGCTTCCCGTACAGTTTCTTCTCCATCTGCGCGGTCGACGTCTTCACCTGCCCGCGAGCGACCAGCTTCTTGATCCGCGCGTAGAAGCCGTCCTTCGTCATCGACATCGTTCCCCCGAGATCTTCGAAGGTCTTCGTCAGCTCGCGGAACCAGTCCGGCCCGCTCACCCCGTTCGGCTTGCGCTCTACCTCCGCAGCCAGCACCAAGAGCAACTCATCGTCCGGGATCTTCGCGTCTTCCACCGTCTCCCGACCCTTGATCCACGGCGCTGCCACGGCCTTCGCCGCCGGCTTCCGCGCCTCGCCGCCGTCAACCGCAACCGCCATCGCAATTCGCGTTAGCGCGTCGTACTCGTCCCGGTAACCAGCGACTCGCGCCGCTGCCGCCAAGGGGTTCGCCTCGTCGACGATCCCGAAATGATTTTGCAGGATCCCGCGCAGAGTCACCTCCGGCGAGACACCTCTCTCGTTTTCTCGTGTGTCTGTGTGTGCCATCAAACCCAAACAACACCACTGTCAGCATGCGTCAACATTTATCACCTTTTCTGCTTGCCGACTCGTCTCTATCCCCCCATGTAGAATACAGCCTGCGCGCTAACGTAGTGCGTGCGTGTAGGAATGCCCGCCCTTAGCCGGGCATTCCCTACCGCTGATGCACAGGCTGTGAATTCCTACATGGGCCCCAGAGACCGTCGCCCGGCACACTTCCCAGGAATCTCGATACCATTCGATTCCCTCTTCAGATAGCTTGGTTATCCCCGGTAACTTCCATCGCGGAGTCTTCAGCTCCGCCGAGAAAGCAACAGTCCGTCCTTCTATCCGAACACCAGCCGCAGAGTCATCCCCAAACGCTGCCTTTCGGCCATGCCTATCCCAATGAAGCGGCCCTACTATGCGTACCACACGAGTAGAGAATCCACCCATATAGAAAACGAGGACCCCGTATGTCTTCCCCCCATAAGCCCCTCCTCGATATATTCCGGAAAATAGTTACCGAAATGTACTTATGTAACTATTACCTCGTATAGATAGGGAAGTTCACTTCATTCTCTGCCGGAAATCCGCTGACTCGTGCCAACGCCTTCAGCTCGCGAGCTTCGCGCGCAGGGTCTCCCAGAGATGAGCGTAGTTGAGCAGGATGTCCTTGAGCCCCTGCTGCACCGTTGGCGAGTTCAGCGCCTTCGTGCTCATGTCGTTGTGGGCGTCGAGAGCCTCGATGATCGCACCGGTGAGCGCGTTGCCGAAGTCGGGCGAGTTGGCGAACTGCTCCTTGGTATTGCTCGCAGCCTGCTGCTGGAGCGTCTTCGACTCGAGCAGCTTCCCCATGAGCACGTGGTTCACGTACACGAGTTGGTCCTGCTCGGTAGTCTCGGCGCCGAAGAGCTCGTTGAGGCGCGAAATCAACTCGCCGAGATAGGCCTTCTGCTTCTCCTGCACCGCGCCACTGCCGGAGCCGGTGATCGGCGCAAGCTTCGGCGCTTCGCCCTGGCCGAGCGGCATCGGCGCGCGGCCGAGATTGCGCAACTGGTGGTGCGTGAGCACGACCCGCGAGAGGTCGATCCCCGTGCGCTCGCGGCCGAACTCCAGCAACGGCAACAGCCGCCGGTAGAACAGCGCGCGCTTCTCCACCGCGGTGTTCCCGTAGTCGAAGATCTGGGAGAGGAAAGTATATAGCCGCACGTAGGCGCCGAGGTCGTTGCGGAAGAGCAACAGCGCGTTGAGTTCCTCCTGCGCGTCCTTCGCGGCGCGTTCGTCCTGCTCCTCGCGGGCTAGCCGCAGTGCTTCCTGTGCGACCCGGTAGCGGCGCATGAGGCGGTCGACAACCGGCTCCACGGCCTTGAGCAGCTCGCCCTGCGTCGCGTTCGGATTGAGCTCCACCGCGGCGACGCGCTCCACCTCGTTGTCGTCGTAGTAGCCAGCGGCATCGAGCTTGGCGCGGAGGTTGTAAACGAGGTTCGCATCCGTCGCGGCCTCCAACTCGGCGGTCTCGTGGTAGGTCTTGAACGCCGCGAGCACCTCCGCCGGCTCGTTCACGAAATCGAGCACGTAGGTCGTGTCCTTGCCGGGGTGCGCGCGGTTGAGACGCGAGAGCGTCTGCACCGCCTGGATGCCGGCAAGACGCTTGTCGACGTACATGCCACAGAGCAGCGGCTGGTCGAAGCCGGTCTGGAACTTGTTCGCCACGAGAAGCAGCTGGTACTCGTCGCCCTTGAACGCCTCGCGGATGTCGCGCCCACGCAGCAGCGGGTTGAGCGTGCGGCTGCCCTCGGCGAACGCCTCGTCGCCGGACTCCGCATCGTTCACCTCGCCCGAGAACGCCACCAGCGTGCCGATCTTGTAGCCGTGCTCGGCCACATACTTCTCGACCGCCAGCTTCCAGCGCACGGCCTCCACGCGGCTGCCGACCACGACCATCGCCTTCGCCTTGCCGGCGAGCAGCGGCGCCACGTGCGCCCGAAAATGCTCCACCACCACCTGCACCTTCTGGGAAATGTTGTACGGGTGCAGCCGCACCCAGCCCATCAGCCGCTTCACCGCCGCGCTGCGCTCGACCTCGCTCTCGTCGAAATCCTTCCCCTCGTGCGCGAGGCGGAACGCGAGCTTGTAGCTGGTGTAGTTGCGGAGCACGTCGAGGATGAAGCCCTCCTCGATCGCCTGCCGCATCGAATAGACGTGGAACGCCACCGGCAGGTTGCCCGGCCCGGCGGGACGCGTCGGATCCGGTCGCGTGCCGAAGAGCTCCAGCGTCTTGTTCTTCGGCGTGGCGGTGAACGCCACGAAGGTGATGTTCTTCTCCCCGGCGCGCGCAGCCATCTGCGCGGCGAGCACGTCGTCCATGCTGACCTCGCCGCCGTCGCCGAGCTCGGCGAGTTCCTCGGGGCTGAGCACGGCCTTGAGTTTCGCCGCGGCCTCGCCGGTCTGCGAGCTGTGCGCCTCGTCGGCGATCACCGCGAAGCGCTTGCCCTGCGTGGCCGCGAGCTCGCGCACGGCCTCCAGCGCGAAGGGGAAGGTCTGGATCGTGACGACCACGATCTTTTTGTCGCCCGACAACGCCTCCGCGAGCTCGGCGCTCTTGCTGCCCTCGCCGCCCTTGATCGTGGCGACCACGCCGGTCTGCCGCTGGAAGTCGAAGAGCGCGTCCTGGAGCTGCGCGTCGATCACCGTGCGATCGGAGACGACGAGCACGGAGTCGAAGAGCTTCCGGTTCGTGGCATCGTGCAACTCGGCGAGGAAATGCGCGGTCCACGCGATGGAGTTGGTCTTCCCCGAGCCGGCGGAGTGCTGGATGAGGTACTTGCCAGCCGCACCGCCCGCGGCGTCGCGCAGCACGGCGGCCTGGAGTTTGCGGGTAACGTCGAGCTGGTGGTAACGCGGGAAGATCCAGCCGGTGAGCTGCCGCTTCTTGTCGCGCTGGGCGATCAGGTAGCGGCCCAAAATCTCCAGCCAGCTCTCGCGCGCCCACACCTGTTCCCAGAGGTAGGCGGTGTGGTGGCCGCCGGCGGGATTGGGCGGGTTGCCGGCGGCGCCGCGGTCGCCCTGGTTGAACGGCAGAAACGTCGTGGCCGGCCCGCTGAGTTTGGTGACCATCGCCACCTCGGTGTTGCTCACCGCGAAATGCACCAGCGCGCCGCCGGGGAACGACAGCAGCGGCTCTGGGTTGCCGCCCTTCGGCCGCGGAAGTCGGTCGTGGCGGTACTGGTCGATCGCGTCGCGCACGCTCTGCGTGAAGTCGGTTTTCAACTCCACGGTGGCGACCGGCAGGCCGTTGAGGAAGAGGACGAGGTCGAGGCAGTTCTCGTTCTGGAGCGAGTAGCGCACCTGCCGCACGACGCGCAGGCGGTTCGCGGCGTAGCGGGCGAGGATGTCCGGGTTCATCGCCAGCGCAGGCCGGAACTCCGCGAGCTTCACCGGCTGGCGCAGCCCGAGCAGCTCCACACCGTGGCGGAGCACGTCGAGCGTGCCGCGGGCGTCGAGCTGTTCGCGCAGGCGGGCGAGGAGCGTCTCACCGGCGGCGGGGCCGTGGTTCTTGGCGAGAGTTTCCCAGGCCTGCGGCTGCGATTCCTGCACCCAGGCGAGCACGTCGGCGGGAAAGAGCGCCCGGGCGCGGTCGTAGCGGGCGGCGTCGCCCTCGGCGTGGAGCCAGCCGTGCGCGGCGAGGTGCGCGCAGATCTCGTTCTCGAAACTGATCTCCTTGTGGGGGCTGCTCATGGGTCCATGGCCAATCGCAACGACTCTGTGAAGTCGTTGCATCCAATGCGAGCGCGGAGTGCCGAGCTGGTGACGCGGGCAGGAGGCCGGCCGTCAGCAATCACGCCATCGGGTGCTGCGCCGGTAAGCTTCGATCATTCCTCTACGCCACGCTAGCCGCTCCGTTGCCTATCAACGGCGCTGCAGGTTACGGACTCGCGCGACGCGTGCTACCCTTGACCCAGCCCATGAGTGACCGAAATCACATCCCGCGGCTCCCCGATCAGCTCAAAGACTGGAGACTGCCGCCGCAGCCCCCCGTCGCCCGCGACACTACCCGCTTCGGCGCTAGCGGAGTCCCCGGTCAGCGGAGTCCCCGGTCGTGTCCACCGCCGAACAGGGTGGTGAGGAAGATGATGGCAAATCGGATCTAGGGAATCGTGTGAATAAGCTGTGGCGAAGATTTGGCGAAGTTCCCGTTGCAAGACCGCAACGTACCAGCCAGATCCTTATTGCGACGCACCAAGCGTAGTAGATCTGTTCTGTAGCAGTGAGATTATTCCACCTCGAAGTTGACACTCGTTCGTAGGCACCGTTCGAAAGCCTTCAGCCGGACGGTTCGGACGGCTTATTACACAAGAAAATTGTCCGCGTTTCTTGACGGTGTTTTTTCAGAAACGCATTCTCCGGCATAGCTGTTCTTTGAGACCACAACTCGTAGTGAGGGGCGAAGCTGACAATAACTCCGAGCAACTTCGTCTTGCCTGTCCCCCACGACCGAGTACTCGCAATTTCCGCGGCCCAAACCACGCGCACACCTCGAGCAGCACATAGTCAACGTCCTGCCCTTGTCTGTGATCGTGGATAAGCCGCCCGGCAAAAGAAGAAGGCCGAAGCTGGAACTTCGGCCTTCCAAATTGCTCCGTTCTGGGTCCCACCAGGACGTGCCTGGACGAAACTCATCTTGGGGCGATTCGCTTTGCCCAACGTTGGGATTGTTTCGTTTCAGGTCAAGGACCACTGGGAGCTCGTTTGGAAACTCCAACCATGAGTGACCACCGCAATGAAGTGATCGGCTTTACCCGGGCCTTCCGCCACTGGCGGACCGGAAAGCTGATCATTGCTCCGCCTGGATCTCCACCGTTTCCGATTACCCGGAAGCGTCGTT
>JAEXPL010000436.1 GCA_023446865.1 Verrucomicrobiota bacterium
GCTCCGCTGCGCTCATCCCGAGGCCGCAAGCCGCCCGGCTCGCGCTGCTCGCCTTGCGCCGGGCCAAGCCCCCCGCGCCGCAAACCTCCCGCGATCCATCGCTTCGTCGCTTCGGTGTCGTGCATGGCGACGATGACGCCCGAACAGGCCGGCCACGACAACGCCGCCGGCCTGCCGGAAATGGCGTAGGCCGCCTCCCGCAATCACGGTAGCCGCATCCTCCCGCCATTGGCTGCGAAGAGCGGAGTTGGAGGCACCGCGTCCCCCGCGCTTTTTTGGTAAGGACGCAAGGCCCTAACGAGTTCGCGACTTCGATCCCGGGTCGCCGCCCGTCGCCATCGTCCAGCCCAACAGACGCAATACCCTAACGACTTCCGGCGTCGTTTTCCGGAGGCCGGAACGGTCGCGCATTCCGCCCGTGATCTGACCCGAACAACCTGCACCAGCCGGCGGCGTTTCGCGCCGGGACCGCCCCGCGGCTGCGCCACCGCGCTACCGTATTCAGGGTATCCGACCTACCGCGATTTCGGCGCTCCCGGGCGTTTGTCGGCTGCGTCCGCGAAGGCCCAGACTGCACCCATGCCGCAACAGAAACACGCCGCCGCAACGCCTGCACTCGCTGTGTCAGCGCCGGTCTTTCTGCGCCTTTTCCAACAGCGCTTCCACCACCTCAAGGATCTGGTCCTGCTGGCGGCGGGGGAGCTTCTGCACCTGTTCGAAAACCTCGCGAACCCTGCCTTGCTGAAGGCCGCCGTGGGCGGGCTTCTCGCGTCCCAGCACCTCTTCGGGCGAGACGCCGAGGGCCTCCGCGATGGGCATGACCAGATCGGCCCGCGGCGGTTTCCCCGAGCGTTCCCAATAGCTGAGATTGGTCGGCTGCACGCCGATTTCCTCGGCCAGGGCGCGGAGCGAAAGGCCCGTGGCTTGGCGCAGGGCTCGCAGGGACTGGGTCGGGTTTTTCTTCATGGCCGGATGGGCGGCGGCCGGGGGCGATGACACGGCGTTGTGCATCGTCTGGCACAGGTCAGTGCAATGGCTGAGGGCAGGGAAGGAAACGAAAAACACGGAACTTGCAGCCAGCAAATGATTGCACATAGCTGTGCGATACTAAACACGCGTGATTCCTGAAGGCGGGAGATTTCCAACGATGAACACGTCCATTGACTGCCAACCGATGCCCGGCGAAAGCGCCGATGCCGCCGTGCTGCTCGATTGGGTGGCGAGCTTTTACCAGCGCACCTTTACGGCCGATCCGGCGGCGCGGCAGTTCCTGCACAGCGCCGGCCTCGACCTCGCCGATCCCGCGCCACACCGGCTCGGCTACGCCAACCGCACGCTGGGCGCGGCACTGACGGCGACGTCCGCCGGCCGCAAACTCCGCGCCCGCCTGCAATCCTTCGGCGTCTTCCGGGCCGACAGCGGGCACGAACACCTCAACGGCTGCCTCGTCTTCCCGCTGACCGATACGGCCGGCCAGGTCGTGCAACTCTGCGGCTATCGGCACGCGCCGACTGCGACGCCGCGGTGCGTCGCGCTGCCCGACAACGACCGCGGCCTCTGGAACGCCGCCGGTCTGGCCGCTGGCGACGAGTGGGTCCTCTGCACCGACATTCTTGACGCACTCACCCTCTGGCACCACGGCTTCACCCACACCGGCGCACTCCTCGGCGCGGCGCTGAACAGCGATTGCCGTGCCCTCATCGCGAACCGCAAGCCCGGCCGCGTGACGCTCATCCATGCCGCCGATACCGCGGAAACGGCCCGCGCCGAGGCGCTGGAGAGCGAACTTTCCGCGCTGGGCGTTGCCGTCAGCCGCAGGGCACTGCCGGCCGGCCAGACCGTCAACGACCTCACCCGAGCGGCCGAGGACCCCGTCGCCGCACTCCACACCTTGCTCGCCACCAAGCGCCCGGCGCCCGGCCGTACGACGTCCGCCGCCGCAAACGGCAAGCCCGCCAACGGCTCCGCCTTGGCCCCGCTGGATCTCGCGGTGCTCAAGCGCAGCGGCGAGGAAATCCTCCTCGCCATCGCCGATCCGGCCACGCCGCCGGACTCCGCCCGCACCTACCGCGTGCGCGGGCTGGCCCGAAACACCGGTTACGAGACGCTCAAGGTGTCGCTGCGCGTGGCGTGCGGAAACGGCTGGCACCTCGACACGGTCGACCTCGCGCAGGCGCGGCAGCGGGCCGCGTTCGTCGCCGCGGCCGCCGAGGAAACCGGCCTGCGCCCCGAGTTGCTCAAACGCGACGTGGGCCGCGTGCTGCTCAAGCTGGAGGAGATCCACGAGGAGGAATTGCTCGCCCAGGTCGCGCCCAAGGACGACGCGCCGCCCATGACCGAGGCGGAGCGCGAGACCGCAATCGACCTGCTCAAGGCGCCCGATCTGTGGGACCGCATCGCCGAGCACGCTGCGGTCTGCGGCATCGCCGGCGAGAGGACCAACGTGCTTACCGGCTATCTGGCCGCGGTCTCGCGCCTGCTCGACCGGCCGCTGGCCGTCGTCGTGCAAAGCTCGTCGGCGGCCGGCAAGACGACGTTGATGGACGCGATCCTCGCCTTCATCCCGCCGGAGGCGC
>JAEXPL010000485.1 GCA_023446865.1 Verrucomicrobiota bacterium
GCTCGCCGGCGCGGGCGGCCTCGATGGCGGCGTTGAGCGCGAGCAGGTCGGTCTGCCGCGCGATCTCCTCGATGATCGAGATCTTCTGCGCGATGTCCTTCATCGCCTTCACCGTCTGCGCGACGGACTGGCCGGCCTGGGCGGCGTCGTCGGATGCCTTGGTCGAAATCTTCTCGGTCTGGCGGGCGTTCTCCGTGTTCTGCTGGATCGAGGCGCTGGACTCCTCCATCGAGGCGGAGACCTCCTCGACGCAGGCGGCCTGCTCGGAGGCGCCGGTGGAGAGCGTCTGGGCGGTGGCGGTCATCTCCTCGCTGCCGGCGGAGACGTTCTCGGCGGCGGAACGCACGTTGGCGACCACGTCGCGCAGGTTCGTCACCATCTTCTGGAGGGCGAGGCCGAGGGTGTCCTTGTCGCTGGCGAGCGTGACCTCGTGGCGGAGGTCGCCCTCGCCGATCTGGAGGGCGAGTCGGGCCTTCGAGTCGAGCGCCTCGGCCATGCCGTTGGCGGCGGTCGCCAGCTCGCCGATCTCGTCCTTGGTGGCGACAGAGACACGGGCGGAGAGATCGCCGGTCGCGATCCGGCCGAGACCGGTCATGAGTTCGCGCACGGGCCGGACGATCATGCGGGTGAGCACGACCGCGAGAAACGTGGCCAGCGCGAGGCCGACGATGATCGCAATCACGGAGGCACGCTTCACGGCCGCACCGAAACTGGCGCTGGCCTCGGCACGGGCCGCCACATGCTTGGCGTTGTTCGCGAGCAGCTTGGCGAGCAAATCCTCGGCCTTGAGCTGCGCCTCGCGGGTGGCGACGAGCGCCTGGCGCTGCATGGCCTCCGTGAGCTCACCGGCCTTGCCGGTGAGCTTCTGCATCTCGTCGAACTTGGCGAGGGTGAGCTCGGCTTGGCGCACGACCGTGTCGTCCATCAGGTCGATCGCCTGCGCGGTCTCGCCGGCGCGCACGAGGTCCTTGCAGCGCTTCACCGCGTCGTGGAAAGCCTGGTGGGAGGGCACGATCTCGCGCAGGAGCCGCACCAGCTCGGGATTCTCGAGTTTCTGGGCAGCCTGCCAACGGCCGAAGGCGCAGGCGGCATGGTCGTCGCCACTGTCGAACGGTCGGCCGGTGGCGCACATCTCCTGCACGCGCACCTGCAGCTGGAAGTGGTCGCCGCGGAAACGCGCCAGGTCGCGCTCGAGGCGCAGCGGCTCGCCGATCTTGAGCCCCTCGACCTCGTGCGCCATCTCGAAGAACTTGTTGTTCTGGGCGCGCAGTTCCGCCCAGGCCGTGCCGAACTCCTTCCACACGGCGTCCTCCTCGGCGTTGCGCGGGATCGCCTCGTAGCGTTTCCAGGACTCCGCGATCTCCTCACGCGCCTTGGCGACGATCTCGTATTGGCGGGCACGGATCGCCGGCTCGATGCCGAGGTTGAGCAAGGTGCGCAGGCACCCCTTGATGACATCGGCGCGGTCCTGGAAGACCAGGAGCGCCTGCTGGGCGGGCATCGACTCCCGAGTGAGATCGTCGATGTTGCGCGCGTTGGTGGAGGCACCGAAGAAGCTGATGGCGCCCATCACGAGGGCGATCAGCGCGATGCAGCCGAAGCCCAGGGAGAGCTTCGCGCCGAGTTTCAGACTTTTCATAGCGAGGGATCAGCTGACGACAACCCGGGGGGGCGCGCCGCCCGACCGGAGCCGGGCGACGACCGTGTTGACTGCATGGAGACTGACTCAGGCCATCGCCGCCGCGGGGCGGCCGGCGGATTCGGCGAGGACGACGAGGTCCTCGGACGAGAACACCCGCTCGATGTCGAGGATGATGGTGAAGCGATCGTCGCGCCGGCCCATGCCGAGGATGAGGTCGGTGCGCCAGCGCAGGCCCAGGCTGGGCGGGTCGTTGATCTCGTGCGGCTCGAGCTCGAGCACCTCGTGCACGGCATCGGCCAGGCCGCCGACGACGATCGGCTCGCCGTCGACCTGGAGCTCCATGACGATGATGCGGGTGTTGAGCGTATCCGCGGCCTGGGGCAGGCCGAACTTGCTGCGCAGGTCCACGACGGGGATCGCGTTGCCGCGGACGTTGACGACGCCGCGCAGGTAGCCCGGGGCGGTGGGCACGCGGGTGATGTGGCTGAGGTCGAGGACCTCGCGCGCCTTGAAGACATTGATGGCGAACAGCTCGTCGCCCAACCGGAAGGTCAGGTAGCGGGCGGTCTCGGTGATCTTGGCCGTGCTCATGCAGTTCCTTTCGTTGGCGGGGGCGGTTTCAGAAGCGTTCGAAGTGGCTGTCGTCGGCCGGCGGATTCGTCTGGCCGTCGAGGTCGATCATCACGCCGGAACCGGCGGACTTGGCGGACGAGCCCTTCGGTTTGGCGGGCGGCGGGGCGACGTGGGCGAGTGCCGCTTTGGCGACATGCGCGGGGGCGGGCTTGCCGAGGCCGGAGGCCGGCCGGGGCGCGGTGACGGGCTTGGTCACGCGGCGGGCGGACGAGCCGGCGCCGTCGGAGACCTTGAAGAATTCGATGGCGCTCTGGAGTTGCTCGGCCTGGGAGGCGAGCTCCTCGGAGGACGAGGCCATCTCCTCGGACGCGGAGGCGTTTTGCTGGATGACCTTGTCGAGTTCCTGGATCGCCTTGTTGATCTGACCGGCGCCGGAGTTCTGCTCCTCGCTGGCGTTGGTGATCTCCTTCACCAACTCGGCCGTCTTCCTGATGTCGGGCACGAGCTTCTCGAGCATCTGGCCGGCGGCTTCGGCGATCTCGACGGAGGACGCGGAGAGCTTGCTGATCTCGCCGGCGGCCGTCTGCGAACGCTCGGCGAGCTTGCGCACCTCGCTGGCCACAACGGCGAAACCCTTGCCGTGCTCGCCGGCGCGGGCGGCCTCGATGGCGGCGTTGAGCGCGAGCAGGTCGGTCTGCCGCGCGATCTCCTCGATGATCGAGATCTTCTGCGCGATGTCCTTCATCGCCT
>JAEXPL010000495.1 GCA_023446865.1 Verrucomicrobiota bacterium
GGGGCCGGGCCAGGCCGGCGCCTTTTTTTGTCGTAGGTCGCGCCTTCAGGCCGACCCGCTCGATGCCGCCAGAACTCTGGTACGGGAACACACCGGCCAGGGCGGGCTGAAGCACCACCCTACTTCACCCACAGCTCCGCGATCTTCAAGAGCACCTCCGCGCTCTGGGTCATATCCTGCAGCGTCACCCATTCGCGCTGGCTGTGCACCTCGTGCATCCCGGTGAAAATATTCGGCGTGAGCAGCCCGCGCGCCGTGAGCTTCGAGCCATCGGTGCCGCCACGCACCGAGCGTAGCTTCGGCTCCAGCCCGCACGCCCGCACCGCCGCCTGCGCGAGCTCCACCGAGCGCATGTCCTTCTCGAGCCAGTAACGCATGTTCCGGTACTGTTCGGCGAACTTCACCTCGACCTGCGCCCGCGGCTCCGCCGCGCGCAACTCCGCCGCGGCGCGCTCGACCACCGCCCGCTTCGCGGCGAGTCCGTCGAGTTCGAAGTCGCGCAGGATCATCCGCACCGTCGCGCGCTCGCTGTTGCCGGAGATCTCCGTCGGATGCACGAAGCCGTCGCGATCCGCCGTGCGCTCCGGCGAGCACTCCATGGGCAGCGACGCCACAAAGCGCCCCGCCAGCCGCAGCGCGTTCACCATCACATCCTTCGCCCAACCCGGATGGCTCGCCACGCCGCGGATCGTCACCGTCGCCGCGTCCGCTGAGAATGTCTCCCAGTCGATCTCGCCGGGCGACTCGCCGTCGAGCGTGTACGCCGCCACCGCGCCAACACGCTCCAGCTCGAGTTTATCCACGCCGCGGCCGATCTCCTCGTCGGGATTGAAGCACAGCCGGATCTTTCCGTGCCGGATTTCCGGATGCAGCAACAGGTGCCGCGCCGTCGCCATCACGATCGCCACGCCCGCCTTGTCGTCAGCGCCGAGCAGCGTCTTGCCGCTCGCGGTGATCACGTCCTGCCCGATCGCCCCGCGCAGGTGCACCGAGTGCTCCACGCTGAGCACCTGCGTCGGGTCGTCGGGCAACACGATGGGGCTCCCGTCCCACGCGCGGTGCACGAGCGGCGTCGCCCCGCCGGGCAACTCCGTCGCCGTGTCCGCATGGGCGAACCACGCGATCGTCGGCGCTGTCTCGCAGCCCTTTGCCGCCGGGATCGTCGCCAGCACATAGCCGTGCTCCGTGATCTCGACCTCGCTCGCCCCGATCTCGCGCAACTCGCGCTCCAGCAGGCGCAACAAGTCCCATTGCCCCGGCGTGCTCGGCGTCGTCTCCGAGTGCGCATCGCTGCGTGTTTCCAGCCGCACGTAGCGGCAGAACCGTTCCAGCAGGTCGTTCGCGTCGATCTTCATGGCGGCACCAAACACGTTCCTCGCCGCAGCGGCGAATGCAAAGCCGTCGCAGCTCCGTCGCGGCTTCAAACGTTTTCGTCCCAGAATTCCCCGCCCTCATCCCGCGTCAGCTGAACTCCGGTCGCCTTTAGCCGATAGGTGGCTTAACTTGCGACGGGAGGCGGCATGGATATCTCAGCCATCACCTCGGGCAGTTCCTCTGGCGCGATCAGCACGATCAGCGCCAGCAATGTCGCCCAGCTGCAGGCCCAGATCCAGGCGGTCCAGCAGCAGATCGCCCAGCTCGAGGCGAACCAGTCGCTGGACGCGACCACCAAGGAGCAGCAGCTCAAGACGCTGGAGGCGCGGCTTCGTCAACTGGAGGCCCAGCTCGCCCGCGCGCAGCAGAGCCAGACCAACACGACGACCTCATCCTCCGTCAGCACCACCGCCTCCACTGTCGCCGCTGAAGGCTCCGCCGCCGCCAGCCCGACCGTCGGCACGCTCCTCAACGTCTTCGCCTGACACCAGACCTCTGACACCCGGCCCGTGCGATCACGGCAGGCCCGCAGCCCAGCTCTCCTGTCCACTGCTAGAACGCTCCGGGGCTCGCTTCCGCGGAGCCACTCCTCCACGCTCGCGCCCACATCCCCATGATCCCCTCCTTGCGGCTCCTCCTCCTCGCGTCGCCGTTGCTCGCGGCTCCGGCGCTCTGCCAAGCCCAGTTCCTCGACCAGTTCGACCAGCCCAAGATCGAGGGCTGGTTCAGCATGACCGGCGACGGCTTCGCCGCCGCCGAGTTTGTCCCATCGACCGGATACGCAACGCTCAAGATCGACGCCACCCGCGACCCCTACGGCGTCTGGTGGGCCCTCATCAAGCGCGACATCGCCCCCGCCATCGACGTCGCCAAGCTCGCCGAGCCGGCCTACGAGCTGCGCGTCGAGGCCCGCGTGCGCTCCCACCACGCCCCGCACCGCGTGAACTTCATGCTGAACACCCAGCGCACAACCGATTTCCACGAACACCTCCGCGAGTACGACCTGCCCGACACCGGCTGGCACACCATCAGCATGACCACGCGGCACTTCGACGCCCGCCCCGGCGACAACGTCTTTGTCCAGCTCGCCGGCACCGATCTCGGCCCCGACCGGTACGAGATCGACATCGACTACTACCGCGCCGACGTCGTCCGCGTCGACCAAGCCGGCCCCGACCTCGGTGAACCACTGGTCTACCACCCTCCGGTCCCCGACCTCGCCACCCTTGCGTTGCATCTGCCGGTCACGCACGACAGCCAGATCAATTCCGACTTCCCCGACGTAAACTTCAACGACTGGCACGCCGCCACCGCCGCCGGTCCCGCCCGCATCCTCACGATTGATCCGCACCAGTCCCCCATCCTGCGCTGGAATTTCTCGCAACTCGCCAACCACACCGTCGTCGGCGAGGGCGTGCTCGAGCTCACGACCTTCTGCGCGCCCCAAGGCGGCAAATACATCGAGCATTACGGCCAGGAGTTCGGCATGGAGTTCGGCAAGGTCCACATCGTCGAGATCCTCGGCGGCGATCCGGCCTGGAACCAGGAGACCGTCACCTACAACAGCCTGCTCCGCGGCGACGAGCCCAAGCAGGTCTTCAACACCCAGATGATCCAGGATGTCGACATCGCCCCCGCGCCCGGCGGCAAGACCTACGTCGTGCTCCCACGCCCGGTCATGCAGCGCCTGCTCGACGGCACCACCAAAGGCATCGTCATCCGCCCGCTCGGCGCTATGAACACCAGCTTCTACGCCTCCGAAGATCCCACCCCAGGCGTCGCCCCCACGCTGCACTTCAGCACCGCCGCGAAGCCGTAATCGTATCTCGCGCCACCCTCTTTCATCGCGAAACGCCGCTCCCCGGAGCGGCGTTTCTGTTTCGTTCGACCGGAACAACCACCACCCGCTGCCGACGAGAGCGAAATCTCAACCGCTGGCAGCCTTGCTGCGGCGACAAAACCTCGTTCCTTCCCGCCCCAACCGCACCGCGGCGCCGTCCGTTTCCCGGGTGGATGCGCCAGCCGCTCCCGGGCCCGCGCATCCCGTCCACCGACCACGGTCCACTGTCCACCGCTCACCGACCACGCCGCCCGTGAAACCCGTCGAGCTCCTCTACGCCGCCAACGTCATCTCCCGCCAGGGCGACGGCGCGCGCCAGGACCTCGCCTTCCGCCTGCTCGTCGAGAACCGTGCCTTCGAGAAGGAGGTCGCCGTCGTCTGGGCGGGCGAGGACGGCGCCTGGCACTCGGCCCGCGCCTACTGGCTGTGCACGCTCGATCCGCAGCGCGAGCTCTGGCACGCCACCGCCTCCATCTCCGCCGCCGCCGACCACGACAACCTCCCCGGCGACATCCGTTTCGCGGCCCGCTGCCGCATGGCCGGCGAGGAGTACTGGGACAACAACGGCGGCTTCAACCACGACCTCAACGCCGACTCCGGCCTCCGCCTCGCCGCCGGCCACCCGCTGCTCGCCGTCGATTTCCGCCCGCAGCTCGAGCCCGGCCACGATTACCTGCCGCTCGCCGTCGCCCTCCGGCCCGCGGCCGCGGTCAACCGTGTCTTCGTCCGCTGGTCCACCGACCGTTGGCGCACCTTCACGGATACGCCGTGCTATTTCCGCCGGCGCCACTGGGGCCGCACCGCCGCGAGCAACGCCCGCAACCCCAACCGCTACGGCGACGAGATCTGGATCAGCCACCTCGCCCTCGGCGCCGCCTTCCGCGTCGAGTACGCGATCGCCTGCGAGACCGCCACCGGCACCGTCTGGGACACCAATTTCGGCCACAACTACCGCGCCCGCCGCGAGCGGCTGAAGGTTCTCACCCTCAACCTCCACTGCAACCAGGAGCCCGACCAGGACGCCAAGCTCTGGCGCATCGCGGAGACGATCCGCGACCTCGGGATCGACATCGTCTGCCTGCAGGAGGTAGCCGAGCCTTGGAACGATGGCAACGGCGACTGGGCCGCCAACACCGCCCGCCTCATCCAGGAGCGCATCGGCCGCCCGTACCAGATCACTCACGACTGGTCGCACCTCGGCTTCGACCGCTACCGCGAGGGCAGCGCGATCCTCAGTCGCCACCCGATTATCGGCACCGATTCCGGCTACGTCTCCTCCGGCCACGATCCACGCAGCATCCACTCGCGCCGCGTCGTCCACGCCCGCATCGAGGTGCCGTACTTCGGCGCGATCAACGTCTTCTCCTCTCACCTGAGCTGGCTCAACGACGGCTTCCGCGAACAGTTTCCCCGGCTGCGCCAGTGGGCCTGCGAACGCCACTGGAACGACACGGCCGGCACGCTGCTCTGCGGCGATTTCAACATCCCCGCCGGCCGTGAAGGCTACGAGATCGCCACCGGCGACGGTTGCTTCACCGACCAGTTCCTCCTCGCCCAGCTCCGCCAGCGGGCCGAGGCCGGCTTCGGTCCGCCGCCGGGCGACCACCCGCGCCCCGATCCGGCCGACGGCCGGATCGATTACCTCTTCGCCCACCGCGACAGCCGTATCGAGGCCGTGGCGGCGCGCGAGCTGTTCACCGAGAGCGACTGCGGCCGCGTCTCCGACCATCCCGGCTACCTCGTCGAGTTCGAGCCGCGCTAACCCGCCCTCCCGCCACCGCCAAACCCAGCCCTCCCGACCCATCGAGAACCCGACCGTTCCAAGCCAGGCAAGCGATCCTCCCACAGAGCCGCCTGCCACTCCGTCAAGAGGTACACGCATCATGAGTTTCGCCGAGCAATTCGCTCTTCCCTGGGAGGTGGAACTGGGTCCGGTGTTCCCACGCCGCAACGAGTTCGGCCACGTCTTCCTGCTACGCTGGTGCCGCCTCCACTTCGAGGTCTGCTGGGGTGCCGAGGTGAACGTGAAGGTGATCCTCAAGGTCCACCGGCCCAACGGCGTCTGCGAGCAATACCTCGTCGAGACCGACCCGTGCGACATCGAGTGGAACCGCCACCGCCGCCACACCCGCGACTGCTTCCTCCACCCCTACTGCGACCTCCTCGGCGGCGCCGCGGTGGTGAAGTTCTCCTACCTCGTCCACCACCAGGGCCGCTCGATCGCCTCCGAGTACGACTACATCCTCGTCGACGGCTCGCGCCTGGGCGACGGCGAGGCATTCCGCGCTCCGCACGATCACCACCCCGTCGGTCACAACACCTACCGTACCCACGAGGTCGATCCCGCCGCGCTCCAGCGCGACACCGACTGGTACAACCGCCACTTCGATGCCCTCCGCCTCACGCCGAAGTTCACCAAGGGCACGCCCTCCCACCCGTACCACCCGAAGCGTTACCTGCACGAGCGGATCGATCAGTGCATCCGCGAACACCTCGCCCGCCCCGGCGCCACCCCGGGCATCCGCGTCTGCGTCGACTGCATCGACGACACCGACTTCATCAACCACCTCCTCCACGCCCACGCCTGCGGCGTCCCGGTCCAGTGCGTCGTCGACTGGCGCAAGATGATGCTCACCACCAGCGCCAACTACGCGCGCCTCAAGCGCTCCGGCATCGAGCTGCTCGGCGTCTTCGCCGGCCAGAAGCACCCCCTGGTCGAGGTCGACACCGACATGCACAACAAGTTCGTGCTCTTCGGCACCGACCACGCGCTCGAGGGCTCGTTCAACATCACCTTCGAGCGCTGGTGGGCCAACTGGGAGTCCGGCCTCGTCTTCCACTCCGAAGGCGTCTGCCGCCTGCTCGACAACATCTTCGAGGCCGTCCGCGGCGGCGTCATCCAGCGTTACGGCGTCGATCCGCTCAGCCCGTTCAACCTCCTCTACACCTTCGGGCGCCAGACGATCCTCAACGGCAGCCTGTACCGTCCGCACCACGCCATCCTCTCCGAGATCGGCCGTGCCCGGCACACCATCCGCGCCTGCCTCTTCCTCATCAACGAACTCCGCGGCGAACACGGCGACAGCGTGATCGACGCCCTCCTCCAAGCCCGCGCCCGCGGTGTCGACGTGCAGCTCATCCTCAACGGCCACATGGCCCGCCAGGGCGATCCGGCCCGGGAATGCGGGATGGACGAGGAAGTCCGCCGTCCGCTCCTGCCCGCCGCCGCCCGCCTCGTGCGCGGCGGCATTCCCGTCGCGCTCGCCTACGGCCAGGCCGACCAGCGCGTGCCCTACTGCCCGCTCCACTCGAAGTACTGCGTGATCGACGACCACGTCGTCCTCGACGGCAGCTTCAACTGGTACAACACCTCCGTCTTCTCGCACGATCTGCTCGTGGTCGCCCGCCACCACGAGCTCGCCCGCGCCTACCTGCACGAGTTCGACCAGATCCTGCGCCTCTTCCGTTTCCCCGGCGGGCAGCACGGTCCCTTCGGCGCTCCCGCCGCCGCGCTCCACGCCTGAACAGCGCAGTCCTTTGTGGCGCCGCTCGCCAGAGCGGCGTTCCGCCTGTAGCCGGCCGCGCCGAGGCCGGCCATTGCGGCAATCCCCACGATCAGCTTGTCGCCGGCCCGTCCGCCATTGGTTTGGCGCTCGTCACTCGGCGCTCGACTCTCGTCTGCCCAGCCGCCGCTCAGACCAGAAACGCCAGCGGCAGGTGCAGCGCCGCCCAGAACGCGAACCGCAGCAGCGCCCCGCGCCGCACCGAACCGGCGAGCGCCGAGAAGTAGATGCCCTTCGCCAGCGTGTTGACCATCATCGCTACCACAATCGCCGCGGTGAACAGCCGCTGCGGCTCCGGGTTGCTCTGCACCAGCGAGAGGATGAACGGATCGATGTCCGCCACGCCGACCACCGCCGCCAGCGCGAGCAGCGCCGACTGGCCGAAATGCACCTGCACGAGCTTCGTCACCACCATCAACGCGACGAAGAGCAGCGCGAAGCCGAGCGCCGGCAGGATCTCGAACGGATTCTGCAGCGAACCCACCGGCCCGCGCGCCACCGGCTCCTCGATCGGCCGCGCCAGCCACGCGAGCACGAAGCCCGTCGCCGAGAGCGCGGCGAGCTTCCAGCCCAGGGCCGGCACGAACGCGCCGTTGAGGAACGCCACCAACGCCAGGATACGCAGGTACATCACACTGCTCGCCAGC
>JAEXPL010000071.1 GCA_023446865.1 Verrucomicrobiota bacterium
GACACCGTCACCTCCTGTGCAGCGCAGCCAGTGCATCGTGATGACCAGGGCCCGTCCGGTTGCACGGTGGCCAAAGTCCGCGAAACTCCGGACCATCGTCAGCTTGTCCTCCGCGTCACCAGTCCGACCGCCCGCCGCCCAGGCCCCCCATCACCGCCGCCTGGCGCTCTTGCTCGCCGCCCTCTCGGCGCTCGGGCCGTTCTCGACTGACACCTACCTGCCCTCGCTCCAGGAGATCGGCCGGCAGTTCGGCGTCTCGTCCCTGCTCGTCCAGCAGAGCCTCACCGCCTACATGGTGCCCTTCGCGATCATGACCCTCTGGCACGGCGCCATCTCCGACGCGCTCGGTCGGCGCCGCCCGACGATCGTGCTGCTCGCCGGCTTCGCTGCGGCGTCGATCGGCTGCCTGTGCGCCTGGGACCTGCCGTCGCTGATGTTCTTCCGCGCCCTGCAGGGCATGACCGCCGGCGCCGGGCTGGTCATCGGCCGGGCGATCGTGCGCGATGTCTTCGACGGCGCCGAGGCGCGCCGCATGATGAGCCAGGTGGCGATCATGTTCGCGGTGGCGCCGGCGGTCGGCCCCGTCATCGGCGGCTGGTTGCACGTGGCGTTCGGCTGGCGCTCGGTCTTCGCCTTCCTCGCGCTGTTCGCGACCGGGCTATGCTGGTGGTGCCTGCGCGCGCTGCCGGAGACCTTGCCGGCCGGGAAACGCCAGTCCCTCCACCCGCGCCCGTTGCTCCGCGGCTACTGGCACTGTCTGCGCTCCGCCCCCTTCGTCGCCCTCGTGGCGGCCATCACGCTGAACTTCTCGGCCACGTTCACCTATATCGTCTCGGCTCCCGCCTTCGTCATCGGCCAGCTGCACCGCGGCGAGACGGAGTTCATCTGGCTCTTCGGCCCGGTCACCGCGGGCATCTTCCTCGGCGCCCATCTCTCCGGCTACCTCGCCGGCAAGCTGAGCAGCCGCCGCACCGTGGTGCTCGCCTACGGCCTCATGGCCGCCGCCGCGCTGGCCAACGTCGCCTTCCATGCCCTGCACGCCCCCGCCCTCCCGTGGAGCGTGCTACCGCTGACCCTCTACGGCATCGGCACCTCGCTCTCGATGCCCTGCCTCACGCTCATGGCGTTGGATCTCTTCCCCGAGCGCCGCGGATTGGCCGCCTCCTGCCAGGCCTTCGCCCAGAGTGGCGGCAACGCCCTTGTCACCGCCATCGTCGCCCCGTTGCTCTGGGGCTCGGCCCTGCATCTCTCCCTGGGCATGCTCGCGCTGATGGCCGCCGGTGCATTGGCCTTCTTCGCCTACACGCTCCTCCTGCGCCACCACTGCCGCCCGGCCGCAGCGACGGCCTCCGGCCCCGCCACCTGACCCACTCGCGCTTCCTTGCCGGGGAAATGCGTCGGCCGGGATTCGACTGGCTTCCGCCGGTGGCGCGCCGCACAAAGGCGGCCTACCATCCCCGCCGTGAGTTCATCCCCCTCCACCCTCGACGAGAAGTACCGCCGCCTGCTCGAAGTCATCGCCGCGCACGGCCGCGTGGCCGTCGCCTTCTCCGGCGGCGTCGACAGCAGTTTCCTCTGCCGCGCCGCGCGCGACGCCGTGGGCGACGGCGCCATCGCGATCACCGTCACCGGCCCCATGATGCCGAGTGACGACCTCGCCACCGCCAACGAGATCGCCGCCCTCACCGGCATTCGCCACTTCTTCATCGACGACCCCGAGCTCGACGAGCCGGTCGCCGCCAACCCGGTCAACCGCTGCTACCACTGCAAGAAGATCGAGTTCGCCCGCATCGCCGAGGTCGCGCGCCAACACGGCGTGGCGACCGTGCTCGACGGCTCCAACCTCGACGACGAGGGCGACTACCGCCCCGGCCTCACCGCGCTCTCCGAACTCAAGGTCACGAGCCCGCTGCGCGTCGCCGGTCTGCGCAAGGCCGACATCCGCGAACTCTCCCGCGAGCTCGGCCTGCCCACCTGGGACAAGCCCGCCGCCGCCTGCCTCGGCTCGCGCGTGCCCTACGGCGAACGCATCACCCTCGAGAAGCTCCGCGCGATCGACCGCGCCGAACAGACGCTCCGCGCCCACGGTTTCCGCCAGTGCCGCGTGCGTCACCACGGCGACATCGCCCGCCTCGAGGTTGCGCCCGCCGAGCGTAGCCGTTTCTTCGATCCCGTGCTACTCGACACCCTTTCCCGCGAGATCAAGGCCGCCGGCTTCCGCTACGTGTGCCTCGAGCTCGAAGGCTACCAGATGGGCAGCCTCAACCGCGTATTACCCGCCGGCACCGTCGCCGCGCAGTCCGCGCCTGCTCCCCATGCCTGAGCCCGCCGCGCCCGACATGAAAATCCTCTACTACGACTGCGCCGCCGGCATCTCCGGCGACATGCACCTCGGCGCGATGATCGATCTCGGCGTCCCGCCCGAACACCTCGAGACCGAGCTGCGCAAACTCGGAGTCGCCGGCTGGCGCCTGCGTTTCACCCGCGACTCCCGCAAAGGCATCGGGGGCACCCGCGCCGATGTGCTCCTCGACGGCGAACCCGATCCGCTCGCCCCGGCAGCCGGTCGCGCCGAGGCCGGCCAACCGGCAGCGCCCGCCTTCACCCCCGTCGCCAAGCTTCACGCACCACTCACGCCCGGCCACGAGCCGCACGAGCACCGCAACCATCGCGACATCGTCGCGCTCATCGAACGCAGCACGCTCCCCGCCGGCACCAAACGCCGCGCCCTCGCCATCTTCGCCCGCCTCGCCGAGGCCGAGGCCAAGATCCACGGCGTGCCCGTGGCCGAGGTCGGTTTCCACGAGGT
>JAEXPL010000076.1 GCA_023446865.1 Verrucomicrobiota bacterium
GTGCGCGCCGAGGCGGCACGCACCCTCGTGCTCGCGCCCCGCAACACCGTCGCACTCCAGGTCCTCGCCCAGCTCGATGCGATGGACGGCAACGTCGAGGCCGCCCTCGCCCACCGCCGAGCCCTCGTCGCGGCCGATCCCGGCAATCCCGTCCACGCCCTCGGTCTCGCCAACTTTCTCATGAGCCTGCAACGGTTCGACGAGGCCGACGCCATCTACCGGGCCCACCACAATCACCCCACCGCCGGCGGCGAAGCTCGCCTCGGCTCGGCCTTGATCGCCAACGCCCGCAACGACGCGCCCGCCGCCATCGAGATTCTCCGCGCCGCCCACGCCGCGTATCCCGACTACGTCCCGGTCCTGGAGAACCTGAGCGCCCACCTTCACGTCACCAATCGCGACGACGAGGCGGCCGCCCTCTTCGCCCGCGCCCTCGCCCGCCGGCCGCGAGACGCCGAACTCCTGCGCGCGCATTCCGCCCTGCTTCGTGCGACCGGACACATCGATGAGGCGCTCGACGCGTTCGCGCGCGCCATCGCCCGGCGGCCCCACGACCCCGACCTCCGGCTGGAGCGCGCGCAACTCCTCGCCTCCTCGGGCCGCACCGCCGAGGCGCGCGACGCCCTCACCGCGACCATGGAACAGTTTCCCCAATACGCCGCCGCGCCCTACAACCTTGGCGTGCTCCACGAGCAGTCGGGCGCCGCCGCACGCGCCGGCGAGCTGTACCGCCATGCCGTGTCCCTCAACCCGGCGATGGTGCCCGCGCAGCTCGCGCTCGCGCGTCTCACCGAAGGGAAAGGGGACCGTGCGGAGACCGACGCCATCTTCGCCCGGGCCGCCGCCGCCGCACCCCGCGCCCCCGAACTGCCGCGGACCTATGCGGAGATCCTCGCCCGCCGCCGCCAGTTCGACGCCGCCATTCCGTACTTCCGCCGCGCCATCGAACTCGCTCCCACCGATGCCGCCGCCCACACCGGCCTGGGCTTCATGTTTCTGATCACGAACCAACGCGAGGCAGCCCTCGCGGCCTGGGCCGAGGCGCTCCGCCTCCAGCCCGATTTCCCCGCCCTGCGCGAGCGCTACGAACAGTTGCGGGCCGGCCGGTAACCGTCGCGCTTCTCAACCACAGGCGTCCCATAGGGGCGGAAAACGACAGTGTCGCCATCGAGGGCTCAGAGGGAGCGGTGGTGCTGGGAGGGAAAGTGACGATGCAGGATTGTGGCGGCGGTTGTGTTTGGTGCTTGGTGCTGGAGGCCCGGCTGCTGTCCCACGGTTTCATGGGGCGAAGCCGGGCAGCCAGCTCTGCGCGGGCGCGAAGAGGAAGGCGCCGGGCCCGTCGGCTGTCCCATAGCGGCGCAGCAATTGGGCGAGATCGCGGCGTTGCCAGAGGGCGGCGCGCAGCAGCGTGAGCAGCCGGCAGAAGCTGTGCGCCCAGCGGCTGCGCCACGCCTGGAAGCGCAACAGCACGTAGACCAGCAGGGCCATCCAGACCTGCCACTGCACGGCGTTGGCGCTGTGGCCGAGGAAGTCGGCCAGTTGGAGCGTCTGCTTGATCTGTTTGAAGAACGCCTCGATCTGCCAGCGGCAGCGGTACAGCTCGGCCACACTGGCGGCGCTCCAGTCCAGGTTGTTGGTCAGGAACACCAGTTCGCAGGGCTGGCCGTCGAGCTCGACCAGGGCGCGCACCCGGCGCAGCCGCCCCGGGTAATGGCCGTTCACCCAGCGGCCCGTGCAGACGACCTCCTCGTCGGCCAGGATGCGGGAATCGGAGCCACGGGGCCGGCGACGCACCACCCGGAAACGCAGCGTCTCCTTGGCGCGGGTCACGAAGAAGACGCCGCGCTCGGTCAGCTCCCAGAAGTGGGCGAAGAGCTGGTAGCCCTTGTCGAAGAGCACGATCTCGCCGGACTGCAGGCCCGCGCACACCCGGCGCACATGGGCGATCTCGCTCTCGTGGGCCGAACCGATCACGACGAAGCCCGGCAGCAGGCTGCGCAACGAGAGCCGCAGATGCACCTTGGCGGCGGCCTTGCGGCGTTTGTGCTGCGCCCAGTCCAGGCACGCGGCGACCAGCTGGATCACCGTGGCATCCACGACATGGATGCTGCGGCGGAACCGCCACGCCAGCCCCCGCACGGCGCCGTGCCGGAAGGCCGGAAAGCTCTGCTGCAGGTGCTCGAGCACCTGCCAGAACAGCGCCTCGGCCAGGGCGCTGGAACGGATCTTGCCGGCGTGGCTGAGCGCGTTGCGCGAGGGCGGCGTGGCCCCGCGCAGCGCACGCAACGGGGTCGCCCACAACCGCAGGCCGTCGCACACGTCGTTGAGACTGAGCGCGTGCACCAGTTGCGCGTAGAGCAAGGCGACCACGTGGCTCCATGGCGAGAACGTGCGCGCCTGCTCGTCGACGCCGTGCCGCCGGGCCAGCGTGGGCACCAGATAGGAGGGAATCAAGTCGACCAACTGCCGCAGGATCGTAGCCTGCCGCTGGCTCGGCGGTGGGGGTGTTTTTTGTTTCACACCCTGCCTACTGGCAGCAAATCACCGCTCCGCCGAGCCGCCTCACTCCTGCCCCTATGGGACGACTGTGGTC
>JAEXPL010000412.1 GCA_023446865.1 Verrucomicrobiota bacterium
GGCTTCGACCGGCCTTCCGGGGCTCGGATTATCTGAAACCGGAATCCGGAGGCGACAGAAGATAACGAAGAAAACGAAGGTACTCCGGACAACGAGACGATCGGCCGCGCGCAAACCGGCTGGAGGATTCGGTACTCAAGCTATTTCGGCTTCGTTCTCTTCGTATCTTTCTGTCGTATTTCTCTGTCTTCTCTTTGAACCGAGCTGAGCGTGTCCGGTCGAAGACCGGACCTACGGGTCGAGCCCGCCAGCGATCGAATCTCTTTCCCCATGTCCTTCGCCCGATTTCTCCGCCAAACCCTCGTGTTTCTGCTTCTGGCCGTCGCCGCGCGCGCGGCGGACACCGTCTACCTCTTCACCTACTTCACCGGCAATGGAGCCGATGGGCTCCACCTTGCGTGGAGCGAGGACGGCTACCGCTGGGAGTCGCTCGGCAACGGTGCCAGTTTCCTCGCGCCCCAGATTGGCAAGGACCGGCTAATGCGCGATCCGTCCGTCGCCGTCGGACCGGACGGCACCTATCACGTGGTCTGGACCACCGGTTGGTGGGACCGGCAGATCGGCCACGCTTCGACGCGCGATTTCCTCTCCTGGTCCGGGCAACAGTCGATTCCCGTGATGGAACACGAGCCGGCGACTCGCAACGCGTGGGCGCCGGAGGTGGTCTGGGACGCGCAGCGTGCTCGGTTCCTGATCTACTGGGCGTCGACGATTCCTGGAGCGTTCCCCGAGACGGCAGGTACTTCCGAGGACAACCTCAACCACCGTCTCTACGCCACAACCACGGCTGACTGGAAGACGTTCGAGCCCACGCGGTTGTTCTGCGACCCCGGTTTCAGCGTGATCGACGCTGCGCCGCTGCCCGGTGCCGACGGTAGGTTCCGCCTCGTCGTGAAGGACGAGACGGTGAGTCCGGCGAGGAAACATCTCCGTGTCGCCGTGGCCGACGATCCCGAGGGCCCGTGGCGGGGGTTCAGCGGGCCGATCTCTCGCGACTGGGTGGAAGGGCCGACGGCGATCCGCGTCGGTGCCGATACGCTGCTCTACTTCGACGTCTACAAAGAGAAACACTACGGCGCGCTGCGCTCGCGCGACCTCAACATGTGGGAGGACATCACCAGCTCGATCTCCATCCCGGCCGGCGCGCGCCATGGCACGATGCTGGAGGTCCCGCGGTCGCTCGTGGCGGGGATCAAGGCTGCCCGCCCTGGAACCGTGGCTGGGGCGGTGACGCCCGCGCCCGACCTTGCAGTGAATGCTGCGGCCACGGCGCGTCCGCGCGATCCGAAGTTGCCGAGTGTGTTCATCGCCGGCGACTCGACTGCGGCACGCGGCAAGGGCGCGGAGCAGGAGGGATGGGGCGTGCCGTTCGCCGACTATTTCGACGCCGCGAAGATCAACGTCGTCAACCGCGCGCGCGGCGGGCGTAGCAGCCGGACCTTCATCACCGAGGGGCTGTGGGACGAGTTGCTCGCCGACGTGAAGGCGGGCGACTTCGTGCTGATTCAGTTCGGGCACAACGACGGCGGAGCGATCAACGAGGAGCCGCCCGGCTCTACCCGCCCGTTACGGGCCCGCGGCTCATTGCCGGGCTTGGGCGAAGAGTCGCGGGAGATCGACAATGCGGTCACCAAGAAGCACGAGGTGGTGCACACCTTCGGCTGGTACGTCCGCAAGATGATCGCCGACGTGCGGGCCAAAGGGGCGACCCCGATCCTCCTCTCGCCGACCGCGCGTTGTCTCTGGAAAGACGGCAAGGTCGAGCGGGCCTCGGGCGACTTTCGCCGGTGGAGCCGCGAGATCGCGCAGGCAGCCGGAGTCGGCTTCATCGATCACACGCGTATCCTAGCCGACCAATATCAGGTACTCGGCGAGGAGCAGACCGCGGCCTTGTTCGGCAAGGATCACACCCACACCAATGCGGCTGGCGCCGACCTCGGCGCCGCGGCGGTGGTTGCCGGACTCAAGGGGCTGAAAGGCGGTCCGTGGGAGGCGTTTCTGGCCGAGAAGGGGCGCGCGGTCGCCTCTGACACGATCGGCTGGCTCAACCTGCCCGAACCGGCGAATCCGCTGTTGCCGAGTCTCGTTCTGATCGGCGATTCGACGGTCCGCAACGGATGCGGCGACGGTGCGGGCGGCCAGTGGGGCTGGGGCGACGCGCTGTTGGCCCATGTCGACACGACCAAGCTCAACTTGGTGAACCGGGCGATCGGCGGCCTCAGCAGCCGAACGTTTCGGACCGCAGGCCATTGGAATCGCGCGCTGACGCTGCTCAACCCCGGCGACTTCCTCGTGATCCAGTTCGGCCACAATGACGATTCGCCGGTGAACGACGACAAGCGCGCCCGCGGCACGCTCAAGGGCACGGGCGAGGAGACCGAGGAGATCGAGAATCTGATCACGAAGCAGCACGAGGTCGTGCACACCTATGGCTGGTATCTGCGCCAATTCATCCGGGAGGCGAAAGCGCGGGGCGTGACGCCGATCCTCTGCTCGCCGGTGCCGCGCAAGAAATGGGTCGAGGGGAAGATATCCCGCGTGGGCACGACCTACGCCGCCTGGGCGCGGCAGGTGGCGCAGGAGGAAGGCGTCGCCTTCATCGAGCTCAACGAACTGGTGGCGAGTCGGTACGACGCTCTCGGCGCGGCCGGGGTCGAGGCGTTTTTCGCCGATGAACATACGCACACCAGCCGGGCCGGCGCCGAGCTCAATGCCGCGATCGTGGCAGAGGCATTGCGTACTGCGTGCGGAGCGACGTTGGCTCCGTATCTTCGAGCGCCGTGAACGGGCCGCTCAACTAGCCGGTGCGGAGGCGCGCAGCGTGGGGCCCTCGACAAGCTTGGCCGGGATGGTGGTAAGCGACGGCTCGACCGGCACGCCGAGCTCGTTGTGCAGGAGCTGGCCGATCACGAGCTCCGCGGCGCGGCTGCCGAGGTGCGATGCCTGGAGATCGAGCGCGGCACATTCGCCGTTGGTGCGGAGGGAGTTCAGGCAGACGAACGAGTGGGTCTCCGGCACCTTCGCACCGCAGCCCTTCATCCATTCGACAGCGATGGGGTGGTGACCGATCACGACATCGGGATCGTACTTCTTGAACCAGGCTTCGAAACCGCTGCGCGTCACCGTCGGCACCCGCAGCGCGGGCACGGCGGTGAGCTTCGGCAGGTATTTCTGCAGGGCGAGGAAGGCTCCCTCCCAGCGGTAGTGGAGGCGCTCGTCGTGGATGGTCTCGATGAACAGGCCGGGCCGGCGGAAGCCGCGGGCGTGCAGCTGCTGGAGCAGTGCGACCATCGAGCGGTAGTGGTCCGAGCAGATGCAGTGCAACGGCGGGTGGTCGATGAAGTAGTCGATGTAGACCGCGGTGTACTGTTGCCAGTGCAGGCCGGCGAGATCGGGGAAACCGGAGGCGGGCAGAATCACCATGGCGTGGATGCCGCGGGCCTGCAGGATAGTGTCAAGGCGGGTGATACGGAGCCCGTTGGCGCTGATCTCGAAGCGCTCGACCTTGAAACCGAGTGCGCCGGCGCGCTCCGAGACGCCGCACAGGACGCTCTCGTTGTAGCGGATGGCGTGCTGCGGACGGTCGGCGTCGACGATCTCGATCGCGGCGAGGACTCCGCGGAACTTCTGGCTGCGGGAGCGGCGCAGCAAAGACATGACCGTGCCGGTGAGTGGATTGCTCTCGTACCCCGCGGCCTTGGCGGCCGCGCGGACCCGTTCGGCGGTCTGCGGATTGACGCGGGGGGAGCCGCGCAGCGCATCGGAGATCGTCGTGCGGGAGAGACCCAGCGTGCGGGCAAGGGTGCGCAGGGTAGGAGCGGGCATCGGGCGGAAGGATCCGATCCCAACGGGGGAATTCAACGGCAAAGTCCATGAAAGTGGCGGCCGACCGATTCGAACTGTCCCTTTTGTTCCCAGTCGTCTCCGCGTGCCGGCGAGCCCATCGTGCCGTCCGATCGTCAGCCGAACCCGAACCTGCCCCTCACTATGATCCGCAAAGCTTTCGTCATGTCCGTGAACGCCGGCTGTGAGGCCGAGTACGAGCGTCGACACCGCCCGATCTGGGTGGAGCTCGAGGCCGTGCTCAAGGCCCATGGTGTGCACAACTACTCGATCTTCCTGCACCCGCAGACGCTCCAACTCTTCGGGTACGCCGAGATCGAGGACGAGCAGCGCTGGGCCGCCATCGCGGCCACCCCGGTGTGCCAGCGTTGGTGGAAACACATGGGCGACGTGATGCCGAGCAACGCCGACCACAGCCCGGTCTCGCTGGGGTTGCGCGAGGTCTTCCACATCGACTGAGCGGGCGCCGTCCCCCGCAGGTTGGGTTCATCGCCTGCCCTCCTGATCCGGTCCGGCGCCGTCCGGCCGTTGCTTCACTCCGCAACCGCATTCGCTTTCCCCATGTCCTCCCTGACCCGTCGAGAGTTTGTTCGCCACGCCGCCTTGGCCGCCCTGGCCACGCAATTGCCCCGCGCGATGTCGGCCGCGCCGGACTCCAAGGCCCTCCCGGGAGCGCCAATGGGGGGCATCGCAGGAGCCGGGTCCGTCGTGCGCTGGCTCGAGGGCGTCGCTCCGGCCGAGCAACCGGGTGTGACCTGGGGGATGCCGTGGCCGCTCGGTCGTCACGGTGCAAAGGAGACATTCTCGCTTCGCGATGGCTCCGGGGCGGAGATCCCGTTGCAGAGCTGGCCGCTGGCCTATTGGCCGGACGGTTCGCTGAAGTGGACGGCGCACGCGGTGCCGGGCCGCGCAGCGGTCCCGGCCGGAGCGATGGTTGTCGCCGGGGCGCCCTGTGCGCCTGCAAAGCCGGTACGTGTCGCCGAAACCGGCGACGCCATCACGGTCGACACGGGGACGATCACGGCGCGGGTGGCGCGGGCCGGCGCTGTCCTCATTCCCTCGGTGCAACGGGAAGGGCGCGAGATTCTGCGGGGCGGCCGGTTGGTCCTCTGCCGGCAGGACGAGCCTGAGAAGGCCGTGGAACCGGAGCTGCATGGCGGCGAGATCGAGGCGGTGACGGTCGAGCAGTCCGGCCCGGTCCGTGCCGTGATCAAGATCGTGGGGCGCCACGCGGCCGCCACCGGCGGACGCCGGTGGCTCCCGTTCGTGGTCCGGCTGTATTTCTACGCCGGTGGCGAGGTGATCCGGATGATGCACACGATCGTCCACGACGGCGACGAGCGGAGAGATTTCATCCGTGGGCTGGGCGTGCGGTTCGAGGTGCCGCTGTGCGGCGAACTGCACGACCGGCACGTGCGCTTCAGCGGCGAGGGCGAGGGCCTCTTCGGCGAGGCGGTGCGCACAGCGACGGGGCTGCGCCGCGATCCGGGCGCCGCGGTCCGGGCGGCGCAGGTCGCCGGCGAGGCGACGC
>JAEXPL010000189.1 GCA_023446865.1 Verrucomicrobiota bacterium
GGGCCTTGGCGCGGTTCTGGTCGAGCATCGTCATCGCGAAGAAGCGGTTGGCCGGGACGCCGGAGGCGTTGCGGCAGGCGATGAGCGAGTTGGTGTTGCAGGGGTTGCCGACGACGAGGACGCGGACGTCCGGGGCGGCGTTGCGGGCGATGGCCTGGCCCTGGCTGGTGAAGATCTTGCCGTTGATGCCGAGGAGGTCCTTGCGCTCCATGCCGGCCTTGCGCGGCACAGCGCCGACGAGAAGGGCCCAGTTGACACCCTTGAAGCCTTCGTCGAGCGAGGAGGTGGGGACGCAGCCCTTCAGGAGCGGGAAGGCGCAGTCCTCGAGTTCCATCACGACGCCCTTGAGGGCGGGGAGGGCAGCTTCGAGCTCGATCATGTGGAGAATGACGGGCTGGTCGGGGCCAAAGCAGGCGCCGGAAGCGATGCGGAACAGGAGGGCGTAGCCGATCTGGCCGGCGGCGCCGGTAACGGCAACACGGATGGGAGTCTTCATGGGATCAGTTTTCTATTTCTGTTGGAGGTGAGAACGAGTAACGGCGATCGCAGGGAATCAGCGGGCGGGTGCGGCGTGGGCGGGTCCGAGCGCCTGGTAGGCGGCGCGGAGCGTGGCTTCGGTGGTGGACCAATCGATGCAGCCATCGGTGATCGACACGCCGTACTGAAGCTCGCTTTTCGGGCGGGGAAAGGGCTGGCTGCCGGCGTGCAGGTTGCTCTCGATCATCACACCCATGATCGGCGAGTGATCGGCAGCGGTGATCTGGGCGAGCACGTCGCGCAGGATCTCGGGCTGACGCTGGGGCTGCTTGCTGGAGTTGTCGTGGCTGCAGTCGATGAGGATCGATTGGTGCAGGCCGGCCTTGGCGAGCGATTGGGCCACGGCGGCCACCGGGGCGGCGCCATAGTTGGGGCCGGCAGCGCCGCCACGCAGGACGACATGGCAGTTGGGGTTCCCGCTGGTACGAACGGAGGCGGCGCGGCCGTCTGTCGTGATGCCGAGAAAGGTCTGCGGCTGGCTGGCGGCCTTGATGGCGTTGATCGCGCTTTGGATGGAGCCATCGGTGCCGTTCTTGAAGCCGAGGGGCATCGAGAGGCCGGAGGCGAGCTGCCGGTGGGTTTGCGATTCGGTGGTGCGGGCGCCGATTGCGCCCCAGCTGACAAGATCGGCGATGTACTGCGGTGTGATCGGGTCGAGAAACTCGGTCGCCGTGGGCAGGCCGAGGTCGAGGATCTCGCGCAGGAACTGCCGGGCCAGATAGAGACCGTGCTGGATGTCGCTGCTGCCGTCGAGGTGTGGATCGAGGATCAGGCCCTTCCACCCGACGGTGGTGCGAGGTTTCTCAAAGTAGACTCGCATCGCGATGACCATCCGATCGCTCAGCTCCCGTGCGAGCGCCGCAAGCCGCCGGCCGTACTCGCGGCCCGCCTCGAGATCGTGGATCGAGCATGGGCCGACGACAACGAGCAGCCGGGGATCATCGCCGAAAAGGATATGATGAATCGCATCGCGCGAACGGACGATGCAGGCCGCCTGCTCCTCGGTCTTGGGGAGCGCGGCCATCAACTCGGCGGGCGAGGGAAGCGGCCGAGTTTCGATGACGTTGATGTCGGATGTCCGTTGCACAGCGATAAACAGCCGGCGACGTTGCGGAGCGAAAATGGCGCTGGCAAACCGGATTTGCGCGAGGAGGCGCGAGACCGCAGGAAAACGCTTCATGCACCTGAGCTCCCTGCTCGCACCTGGAATTTGGACAAAGAAAAGGCCGGTCGCCTACCCCTAAGCGACCGGCCATTGGTTTCTTAGTTACCCCAAAACTCCCGCTAGGCGGGAGAAAGGTGTGAAATTGATGAGCGGAACGGTATGGTCGGGAGGTGTTCGGTCAACGGCGATTTTGGCGAAAAAGAGTAGGGACTAGTCCAGCTGCTGATTTTCAGGCCTTTAGGGAGCAAAATAGTTTGCGGAAGTTTTGCTTATCGGGGCGTACACTCACCGGTCGAGGGCGGTGGAAGGGGCCGGAGCCAGACGGTTGTACTGGCGGATGGCCTGGCGCCACCACTCGGCCATCGCGCTCCCCGGCCGCGCCCAGACCTCGCGGTGCAGACGGATCATCGACTGCGCATCGGTGAGCAGTGCGAGCTTGTCGCGGCGATCGAGCGAAGCCGGGCCAGCCGTGATGAGTCTGTCGCGCAAGGCGGCAAAACGATCGCGTCCTCCGTCGGTGGCGACAGTCTTGTCGCGCAGGAGCGAGACGTGGACTGCGTTGACGTAGGGGTCGAGCACTGCCTGGAGCAGGCCGTAGTCGGCGGCGAACTCGGGCGGGACCGGGGCGCGTTGCGCCGCGCCGGCGAGGAGCCGATCGAGCGTCGCCACGACGGCGGGCGGGGCGAGTTCCTCGGGCGTGGCGAGCGGGCCGGCCGGCGGCGTTCGGGGGCGTGGTGGCTGGGCGGACACGAGCGAGAGCGGGATACTCAGGAGCGGTCCGGCGAGGACGGGCAGGAGCCAAAGCAAAAAGGCGGGATCGAGCGCAACTGCTGCCGCCCCCCAAAGCAAGGCGGTCAGTGTGTGCCCGGCGTGGGTGAGGATCGCCTCGCGCCAGTCCGGCGAGTCGTCGCCGCCGCGACGCTGGGCAACCCAGGCCACCCCGCGCCCGAGGAACGTCCACAGGATGAACTTGCTGTGGAAGAGCATCAGGACGGGCGCGAGCAATGCGGAGCCGACCGTCTCGAGGACCGCTCCGGACAGCACGCGGCGCCATCCACCGAACTCCGCCGCGCCGCGGACGAACGCAAGATCGAGTAGGGCGAGCAGCTTCGGGACAAAGAGCAGGGCAAGCGTGCCCGCGAAAAGCGCTGCTCCCTGCGTGTGGAAGTCGAGGTTGAGCCAGTCGACGACGCTGTCGCGCGGTACGAGCGTCAGGCCGGTCGCACGCTGGCGGTAGAGCAGCAACGTGGAGAGAAGGAGAAAGGCGAGCCAGAGCGGCGAGGCCGCATAGGCGAAAATGCCGAGGAGCAGGTGCAGGCGGCTGACCGGCCGCAGCCCCTGCGCGGCGAGGAGCCAGCTGTGCTGGAGGTTTCCCTGCAGCCAGCGCCGGTCGCGCTTGGCGAAATCGATCAGTGTCGAGGGACACTCCTCGTAGCTGCCGTCGAGCCCGACGGCCAGGCGCACGCCCCAGCCGGCGCGGACCAGCAAGGCAGCTTCGACGTAGTCGTGGCTGAGGATCCGTCCGCCGAACGGCTCGCGTCCGGGCAGCTCGGGCAAGGAACAGTGCTCGATGAACGGTGCGAGGCGTACGATGGCATTGTGCCCCCAGTAGTTGGACTCGTCCAGCTGCCAGTGATCGATGCCGGTCTGGAAGATCGGGCCGTAGAGCCGGCTGGCGAACTGCTGCCAACGGGCGAACGGCGTGGTGCCGCGGACCAGGCGTGGTACGGTCTGGATCAGGCCGGTGCGCGGGCTGCGCTCCATCAGGCGGACGAGCTCCACGATCGTCGTGCCGACCATCAGGCTGTCGGCATCGAGCACGACCATGTAGCGATAGGCTCCGCCCCAGCGGCGGCAGAAGTCGGCGAGGTTGCCGGCCTTCTTGTTCGTGTTCAGGCGGCGGCGACGATAGAAGAGATGCCCGGCGGCGTCGAACTCGCGCACGAGCGCGGCCCACGCCGCCTCCTCGTCGATCCAGCGGTTGGGGTCGGTGGAGTCGCTGAGAACGTAGAAGTGGAACGCGTCGAGGTGGCCGGTCGCGCGGACGGCCTCGTAGCTGGCGCGCAGACCGGCGAAGACCCGGCGGGCGTCCTCGTTGTAGACGGGCATGACGATGGCCGTCGCGCCGGGTGGGAGCGCTTCGGTTGAGCTGCGCGGTCCGAGGCACCACGAGTTGCGGCGCGTACGACGCACCCAGAAGCCGATTAGTGCCTGGGTGCAGCCATAGGCCACGAGCCCGAGGAGCACGGCGTAGAGCGCAAAATGGGCCGCCTTCCACGGGTCGGGTCCGGTGCGCCAGTGGAGATCCGCCATCAGGGCGAGGCCTGGTGCGGTCAATACGGCGGTGAGAGTGGCGACGGCGAGTCGGCGGCGCAATTTGAGCCCGGCGGGGAACTGGTCGAGCGGCGCGTTCACCGGAAGGCAAGGAAGAGCAGCGTCGCCATGGCGGCGGCAAACAGCAGTTGCACGAGACGACGCAGGGCGTTCCAGCGCAGAGTGGCCTCCCAGCCGAGGTCGAGCAGGCGGGCGACGCGGCCGAGCGTGATGGTTTGCGCGGCCATCTTGTAGAGTTGCGGTGGCGGACCGGCTCGCAGGAACGCGGCCCGCATCGCGTCGGAGAGTTCGCGTGGTGGGTCCACGGGGGCAAGGAATGCGTCGGGCCAATGGCCGGGCGCGTCGGCCAGCGCGAGCGCGAGCCGGCCGCGCACGCTGAGCCGGCGCGAGTGCACCACGCCCCGGGACAGCACGCGGGCGAACCACTCGGTGATGGCGCGGTCGGCCTCGCGCAGGGCGAGCGTGACCGGTGGTTCGCCGGGGGCGGCGGCCGCTTGTCGCC
>JAEXPL010000233.1 GCA_023446865.1 Verrucomicrobiota bacterium
ACCTCCCAGATCGCCAGCAACCGCTCCGCCTCCGCGGCGCACTCCTCGCGCGACCGCTTCGTCGGCGACTCCTGCAACGTCTGCCGCAACCGCTCCAGCAGCACCGTCTCGCGCCCAAGACGCAACGTCTGCCCCCTCACTTTCGCATACGCCTCGCGAAACTCCGGCAGCCCCGGGAAGAAACCCGCCTCGATCACCAACTGCGGCACGTTCAGCAGACTGCCCTCCTCGCCCGCCGCATCGAAGTCGTCGATCAGCGTGTTGAAGCAGTCGAAAAAGATCCAATCGAAGTCCGGGAGCTGCATGCGCGGGATCGAACGTGGTATGGGGAAGGAGCGCCAACAGTCGCAACGTCATCCCGCGGAGGCAAGTATGCTATGGACGGATAACCCCGGCCCCGCCCTCGCGTACCGAGCCGGCAGAACGCCATTTTCACTCCCCCGGGCTTTCCGGAGCGCGTTTTCTCCTTAAGCTCCGCCCTCTTCCGGCTTCCCGCTGTCCCGATTTCCACCTTCACTCTCTCCCTCCCTTCTTCCTCAGTCTTTCGACCGCACTCTCTTTCCACATGAGCACTCCCTCCTTCGAATATCAGGAAATGTTCCCCCTCGGGCCCGACACGACCCAGTACCGCAAGGTCGACGCGCCCGCCGACCTCGTGAAGGTCGAGAAGTTCGGCGACAAGGACATGCTGGTCGTCAAACCCGAGGCCCTCGAGATCCTCGCCAACCAAGCGATGAAGGACTGCTCCTTCATGCTCCGCCCCGCGCACCTCGAGCAGGTCGCCGCCATCCTCGCCGATCCCGAAGCCTCGCCCAACGACCGCGGCGTCGCCCTCGCCATGCTGCGCAACGCCGAAGTCGCCGCGAAGGGCCTGCTGCCCTTCTGCCAGGACACCGGCACCGCCACCGTCGTCGCCAAGAAGGGCCAGCAGGTCTGGACCGGCGTCGACGACACCCTCCACCTCTCCAAGGGCATCTGGAAGACCTACACCGAGGAGAACCTCCGCTACTCCCAGACCGTGCCGCTGACCATGTACGAGGAGGTCAACAGCGGGAACAACCTCCCCGCCCAGATCGATCTCTACGCCGGCAAGGGCGACCACTACGACTTCCTCTTCGTCGCCAAGGGCGGCGGCTCCGCCAACAAGACCTACCTCTTCCAGGAGACCAAGGCCCTCCTCAACCCCGCCAGCCTCGAGAAGTTCGTGCTCGAGAAGATGGTCTACCTCGGCACCGCCGCCTGCCCGCCCTACCACCTCGCCATCGTCATCGGCGGCACCTCCGCCGAGATGAACCTCAAGACGGTGAAGCTCGCGTCCACAAAATATTACGACGCGTTGCCCACCTCCGGCAACAAGGGCGGCCGCGCCTTCCGCGACCTCGAGCTCGAGGCCAAGTTCCTCAAGCTCGCCCAGCAGACCGGCATCGGCGCCCAGTTCGGCGGCAAGTACTTCGCCCTCGATGTGCGCGTCGTCCGCCTCCCCCGCCACGGCGCCTCCTGCCCCGTCGGCATCGGCGTGTCCTGCTCGGCCGACCGCAACATCAAGGCCCGCATCGACCGCGACGGCCTCTGGGTCGAGCAGCTCGAGACCAACCCCGGCCGCTTCATCCCCGAGAAGTACCGCGGCGTCTACAAGTCCCGCGGCGTGAAGATCGACCTCAACCGCCCGATGAAGGACATCCTCGCCGAGCTGACGAAGTACCCGATCACCACCGAGCTCGCGCTCACCGGCACCATCATCGTCGCCCGCGACATCGCCCACGCGAAGTTCAAGGAGCGCCTCGATAAGGGCCTCGGTCTCCCGCAGTACCTCAAGGACCACCCGGTGTACTACGCCGGCCCGGCCAAGACCCCGAAGGGCTACGCCTCCGGCTCGTTCGGCCCGACCACCGCCGGCCGCATGGACAGCTACGTCGACCTCCTCCAGAGCAACGGCGGCTCGCTCATCATGCTGGCGAAGGGCAACCGCTCGCAGGCCGTCACCGACGCCTGCAAGAAGCACGGCGGCTTCTACCTCGGCTCGATCGGCGGCCCCGCCGCCATCCTCGCTCAGGAGAACATCAAGAAGATGGAACTCATCGAGTATCCGGAACTTGGTATGGAGGCCGTCTACAAGATCGAGGTGCAGGACTTCCCGGCGTTCATCCTCGTCGACGACAAGGGCAACGACTTCTTCAAGTCCCTCACCGCCTGCCCGAAGGCGCACTGAGCGACCTTCCCCGTAGCGGAACGGCTTCCGTTCCGCCTGCTCTCCCCGACGGCCGCGCCTCACCGCGCGGCCGTTTTCTTTTCGCCGACGACCTTCACGGCTGCGCTCGACCGAGTTCGCGCCACACCGCCTCGGCGATCTGCGCGTAGCCGGCGGCGTTGGGGTGCACGTAATCACTCTTCAACGCGTTCTTTTTCAGGACGTCGGTGATCGCGTCCTCGACGAGTGGCACGCCGTTCCGTTTCGCGACCTTGGCGTAGAGCGGCGCCGGCTTCAGCAGCAGACCTTTCTGCGGCACCGCCAGCAACACCACCTCGGCGCCCGCCTCGCGACAGGCACGGATCATCGTCTCCAGATTCGCCCCAATCTGCTCGGCCGAGTTTCCGGCGAGGATGTCGTTGCCGCCGTGGCAGAGCAGCACCAGCGCCGGTCGATGCTCCTCCAACACGCTCGGCAACCGGGCCAGTCCCGCCGCCGACAACTCGCCCGGCACGCCGGCATTCACAACCTGCCAACCCGACAGCCCCGCCAGCACAGTCGGATAATCCTGCCCCGTTTCCGCTCCGTAGCCGCTCGTCAGGCTGTCGCCGAAGGCCAGCACCACGGCCTGCGCCGGGAGCGCTTTGATCTTCGGCTGCCGCGCGCAACCAGATCCACCGAACGGCAGAAGAACGACCATCCCCAACAACACGCACCAGCACCACAGACTTCGCATGACGCATGAGGATGCACCACCCTTCCGCACCGGGCGAAGAAAAACCCCGGCCGAAGATGGCCGAGGTTTCGCAAAAGCGCGTTCAGTGCAGAATCAGATCTGCGGGTCGCGGTTGAGCTCCAGCCGTGGGGCAAGGAATTCGAGGAGCCGCTCGACGGCCTGCTCGGCGGTGAGCTTGTCGGTGCGCAGCTCGACCTCGGCGGTCGTTGGCGCCTCGTAGGGCGAACTGATCCCGGTGAACTCCTTGATCTCGCCGCGTTCGGCGCGGGCGTAGAGCCCCTTCGGATCACGGGCTTTGCAGACCTCGACCGGCGCGTTGACGAACACCTCGACGAACCGCCCCGGGGCCATGATCGAGCGCACGCGCTCACGATCGGCGGCGAAGGGCGAGATGAACGCCGTGATCACGATCTGGCCGGTGTCGGCGAGCAGCTTCGCCTCCTCGCCGGCACGGCGGATGTTCTCCACGCGGTCGGCGGCGGAGAATCCGAGGCCGGCGTTGAGGCCGTGGCGCAGATTGTCGCCATCAAGCAGGTACACCTGGCGGCCGGAGACGAAGAGCTGCTTCTCGAGCTCGGTCGCAATCGTCGACTTGCCGGAGCCGGAGAGGCCGGTGAGCCACACGACCAGACCAGGGTGTCCATTGCGGGCCTCGCGGGTCTGCTTGGTGATGCGGCCGGCGGACCAGAAAAGATTCTCGGCGACACCGCCTTCCTTTCCGCGTTGGAAGTAGCGGTCGGGCAGGATCACACCGCCACCCGAGGGCGCGCGGCCGGCGTAGATGGCGAAGCGGCTCGTGGGAGCGATGTGGCCGGTCACGTCGAACGCGAGCGGCTTCTTCGTGCGCAGGGTGACCTCGGCCACCTCGTGGCGCGCGACGTGCGAATCGGCGCCGGGGCGGGTGACCTCGCTGAGCGTGGTGGCGTCGACCACCTTCTCGATCGAGACGACTTCGGCGGAGGTTTCCTGGGTGACGAGACGCAGCGTGAGCGGCTGGCCCGGACGGAGCTTCTCCGGTTGAATCCAGAAAATGCGGGCGCGGAACTGCTGGCTCTCGTAGGCGCCGTTCTTCTCGTGTGTGCCGACATGGCCGCGCTCAACGAAGATCTGGTCGGTAAGCGAGAGGCCGACGGATTCGCCGGTGCCAGCGTCCTTGCGCTCGGGCGAGCTCCAGCGCTCGATCTTGGCGATCGTCGAGGTCTTGCCGCCGGGGGAGAAGACGATGCGGTCGCCCTCCTTCAGCGTGCCGGACTCGATGCGGCCGGCGAAGACGCGCTTGTCGTCCCAGCGGTAGACGTCCTGCACCACGAAGCGCAGCGGCTTGGCGGAGAGGTCGTCGGTGTCGGCGAAGGCGTCGATCGCCTCGACGGCCGTCGGGCCGGTGTACCA
>JAEXPL010000420.1 GCA_023446865.1 Verrucomicrobiota bacterium
CCGGTGCCCCACGCGCCCGCGTGATCGTGGCCGATGACGATATCGTCAACCAGAAGGTCATGCGCACCTACCTCGAACGGCTCGGGTGTGACGTACGCCTCGCCTCCAACGGCGTGGAAGCGCTCAACCTCGTTGCCGCCCATCCCTGCGACGTGCTGTTCCTCGACATCATGATGCCGCGGATGGATGGGATGCAGGCCGTGCGTGAGATCCGCCGCCTCGAGGCCTCCGAACACGCCGCCGGCAAGCTCGTGCGCCGCCTGCCGATCGTCGCGATCACCGCGAAGGTCATGCCCGGCGATCGCGAGGCCGGGCTCGCCGCCGGTTTCGACGACTACGCGACCAAGCCGATCAACGACACCCGCCTGCGCGAGTCGCTCCAGAAGTTCATCCCCAGCTTCCACCCGCCGGGACCGCTTGCCGCCGGCACCACCCTGCTGGCCAGCCAGCAAGCGCCCCTCATCGAACGGTCCCGGCTCGACGAGCTCAGCTCGGGCGACCTCGACACGGCGCGAGAAATCGTCGCGCTGTTGTTCGAGCGCATGGAGGTGCTCCTCCCGGAACTCGAACGAACCCTCGCCGCCGGCAATCTCGAGGAGGCGCGCCGCCACGCCCATACCGGCGCCGGCTCCTGCGCCACCTGCGGCATGATGCAGGCGCAGAACGTCATGCGCCGCCTCGAGCGGTCGATCGAGGCCGGGCAACTCGACCACACCCGCGAGCTCGTCGCCGAGGCCCGGCGCGTCCTGGCCTCGACCCGCACCGCGGTCGCCGAGCTGTTGCCCGGCTGAGCACAGCCGCTACACTGTATTCGCACTCCTGAATCTCCGCTCCGCCCGCCCCGTCCCCAGCGCCAAACACCGGATACCGCACCACCATGAAAAAGGTCCTGATCATCGACGACGACCAGTTCATCCTGAAAGTCTACCAGAAGAAATTCGAGACCGAGGGTCTGGTCGTGGAGGTCGCCGCCGACGGGCCCGCGGCCCTCGCCACGTTGCGCGCCAGCGTGCCCGCCCTCATGCTCCTCGACCTGATGCTCCCGGGCATGAACGGCGTGGAGTTGCTCGGCCATATCCGCACTCTCCCCGGCTGCGCCGAGATCCCCGTCATCGTCTTCTCCCACAGTTTCGACGAGAAGCTCATCGAGGCCGCCCGCGCCGCCGGTGCCATCCAGTGCCTCAACAAGAACAGCGTCAGCCCCACCCGCCTGCTGGAGATCGTGCGCGCCGCGCTCGCCGCGCCCTCCGCCACCCCGCAGCCGATGGCGCCCGCCGCGGTCCCCACCAGCACCCAAGGCTCGCGCGATGAGACCCGCGCCATCCTTGCCCGCGACGCCACCGCCATCGAGACCCGGCTCAACACCCAGCTCCAGGCCTTCGCCGCCTCGGCCGTGGGCTCGCAACGCGTCGCCACCCTCATCCCGCTGCGCACGAGCTTCGAACGCCTCGCCCGCGACGCCGATCTGGCGGGGCTCCCGCGCCTCGTGCTGCTCTCCCGCGCCATCGTGCTCATGCTCGAGGATCTCCACGAGCACCCCGATGAGATCACCGCGATCAGCTTCCGCACCCTGGCTCGTGCGGTCGAGGTCGTCCCCACGCTCTTCCTCGCCCGCCCCGGCACGGATGCCGAACCGCCGACGCTCACGCTCATCACCCACACGCAACGCGGGGTGGCTCCACTGCTCGCCGAAGCGCTCCGGCAGGCCGGCCAGCCGGCCGTCGCCTTCCGCGACACGCAAGCGGCGCTCGCGTTCATCGAGGAGAACCCGGTGGAGCTGCTCGTGGTCGAGCTCGACCTCGCCCAGCCGACGGGCGGCGACTTCGTCCGCCGCTGCCAGTCCGTGCCCGGTCGCGCCCACGTGCCGGCCGTGCTCCTGAGCAACCAGCCCCCGGCCGGCACCATCGTGCCCAACTTCCTGCTCGCGCATCAGGTGCTCAATTACCCGTTCACCGCCGGCGAAGTCGTCGTCAGCGCCATCCTTCGCCTCGTCAAGCGCGCCTGAGCCCCCGGCCGCCGCGCGCCCGGACACGGGCGCATGGAGGCTGCCGGCGGCGGGCCGCCTCGCCGCGGTGCTTGCGGGAGGAAGCCGGTTCCACGCCCCGGCCGGCCGGAGCCGGCAGGGACCGGACCCGACCTGGGAATCCGGACACCGGCGGTTCCCGGAGTCGCCGCTCGCGCCGCCCGGCCGCCCGCGGTCGCACACCACAAAAAAAGCCCGGTGCGAGGGGCACCGGGCTCGAAAGGAAGACAACGGCCGGGCTCAGCCCGCCGCCGGAGCGGCCGCGGGTGCGGGCTCGCCCTTGATGCTGGCCTTCGCCTGCTCGAGGCTGTCGAAGAACGTCCAGTTCTTTGTGTCCTCGAACCCCTTGCACTCCTTCACCACCACGGCGTTGCCCACGAGCACGTACTGGATCGAGACCTCGGAGCAGGCCTGCATGAACTGGAAGAGCAGCTTGATGACCGGCATGTCGAGGGCCTTGAGCTTGCTGATGTCGATGATCGCGCGGCCCACGCCGGTGTCGACGGCGCCGGAGACCTTGGCCTTCATGTAGCCGGTCACTTCGTTGATGGTCACCGCGGTGTTGAGCTCGGGCAGGCGCAGGATGAGCGTGTTCTCCTCGAGGCCGTAGTAGCGCAGCGACGTGTCGAGGTTCATCGCCTTCGCCATGCGGCTCTCGAGTTCGGAGAACTCGATGGGCTTGGTGATGATCGCGGAGAACCCGACCTGCAGCGCCTGCTGCTGCGCGGCCGTCTCGGTCTTGACCACCAGTGCGAACACCGGGGTGAACTTGGTCTTGATGTTGGTCCGCAGCATGCGGAACAGCGTGAAGCCGCCGTCCTCCGGCAGCGAGAGGCTCGAGAGCACCAGGTCCGGGATGGTGCGCCCGCAGAAGTCGATCGCCTCGCCCGTCGTGCGCACACCATGGACACGCCAGGGAGTGTGCCGCAGGCCCTCCTGGATCTGCTGCACGATCGCCGGCTTGTCCTCGACCACGAGGATGTCGGCCGGATCGAAAATCGTCTTCGTGCGCTGGTTCGCCTCGCTCAACGGCTTGATGTCGATGATGCGCATGACCTTCTCGACGAGCAGCTCCTCCTTGAAGGGCTTCACGATGTAGTCGCGCACCCCGATCTTGGCGATCTTGAGCACGTGTTCACGGCCGCCTTCGGCGGTGAGCATCACCACAGGGATGGACTTCAGCAGCGGGGCGGCCTTGAGCTTGGTGAGCATCTCGACGCCGTCCATCACGGGCATGGTGATGTCCAGCAGGCAGACATCGGGCGCCTCCTTGGCGGCCACGGCCAGTCCCTCGACGCCGTTCGCGGCCTCGAGGATGTCGCAGTCGTAGCCCTTGAACGCCTTCTTGACGATGATGCGGACGGTCTTCGAGTCGTCCACGGTGAGAATCTTGTAGCGCATGGAAAGAAGGAGTCGGGATTACTCGTTGTACTGGAGGAGCAGGTCGGCGGTCATCTTCTGGCCGTCAGTCTCGAATTGGTAGACGTGGCGCAGCGCATTCGAGGCCGGCTCGATGGTGAAATTGCTGCCGCGGAGGATGGAGGGGATGGTGAGATTGCAGGGCAGGCCCATGTCGCAGAGGGCGTTCTTGAAGCCGCCCACCGTCATGTTGGTGAGCTCGCCGATCGCGTCGTTCACGACCTCGTCGCCCTCGGCCTCGATGTCCTCGAGCGACAGGCCCACGAGTTTGCTGGTGACCAGCTTCGCGAATTCGCTCTCGAGATGGAGGTAGATCAGCCCGTTGACATCGCCGATGAACCCGACCGCGCCGACAACCACCGGCGAATTCTGGCTGAGCGACGGCGGCTCCACCCCGGGGTGGTCGTCGGAGACCCACACGAGTTTCGAGTTGAGCGCCAACATGGTGATGAGCACGTCGGACATCGCTTTGTTCACCAGGTCGCGAAGGACGGTGTCGGAGATGGGTGCGGCGCTTGGCATGCGGGTACGGCGGCTGGGTTTTTCCCTCGCTGCTATAATCGGCCGATTTGGCGCGGCTTTAGCGCGATTTGCCGTTTCTCCCGGTCCGGATCCGGGCGCAGTCGGTCGGGTCGCCTGAGGGATCCCCCGCAGTCGCTCTGAGGTGACGCACCGACCGCCAACGCCGTATCCGCGAAATATGTTCCGCGGGTCAACGATCCCAGAGTGCTCCGATCCCCCACCGCCGGCGCTCATAACCTAAGCGAAGAAATCCAAGTCATGACCACCTCCAGCGTCCCCGCCACCCTCGCCGGCAAACCCGTCCGTGCTGCTCGACTCAATCCCGCGCTCCTCACCTCCTATCTCGGCGAGATGCCGGTCGCGCCCGCCGTCCTTCCCCGGCTGCAATCGCTCCTCCTCAGCGACAGTTTCCAGACCAGTGAAGTGCTCGAGCTCGTCCGCATCGACCCGGGCCTGGCCGCCCGGCTGATCCATGCCGCCAGCAGCGCCGCCTGCGCCCGCGGCGAAGCCGTGCGCAGCCTCGACGAGGCGCTGTTCCGCCTGGGCGCCCACGAAGCCTACCGCCTCACCGCCACCGTCGCGATGAGCCAGTTCCTCAACACGCCCCTCCAGGTCTACGGTGTCGATCCACGCACGTTCTGGCGCCAATCCGTCGCCTGCGCCCTCGCCATGGTCGACCTCGCTCCGGCGGCCCATCTCGACGACCGCGTGGCCTACACCATCGGCCTGCTCCACGCCATGGGCATGGTCTTCATCGACCACCACCTCCGCGTCACCAGCGGCCCGCTGACCCAGGTGCACGGCCACCGCTCCATCGACCAGCAGGAGGCCGAGCTCACCGGCATGAACCAAGCCGAAGTCGCCGCCTTCATCCTGCGCAGCTGGAACGTCAGCGAGGAGGTCGTCGAACCCATCGAGTGCCAGTTCAACCCCGCTCGGTCGCAAAACCACCGTGCCATGACCCTCCTCCTCGGCGAAGCCCGCGCCTTGGCCAACGACATCGTCGGTGCCCTCCCCGCCCCCGGCTCCGCCACCATCGCCACCACGGGCAACCCGTGGATCGACGAGATCGTCGCCCACATCCGCCAGATCGAGACCTGGTAACCCCCCGCTAGCGCGCACCCACCATCTTGCGTGGCGGCCAAAGGAAGGTTGGTCGCCACATCAAGGGGGATCGTTGATGCGCCGGGCGGCATGGCCTAGCCGTGCTGCCCGGCGCATCCTTCATTTTCAGCTGGGCCAGGCAAAAAAGCGCAACCGTAACGCCGCTTCGTCGTCTCATGCCTGCACGCCTCCGACCGGAGGCCGCGTTCCCATGCGACAACCCGCCGAAGTCTCCCACCCACGACTCCCCTTGTCTTCCGCTGTCCGCCGCCTCCTCGGAGGCGCGGCGCTCCTGCTCGCCGCCGGCTGCGCCGGCCCGCGCCCGCCCGAGCGTGGGCATCGTGAACCGCCCCAGCCCACGCTGGCGGCCCATGGCCTCTTCTTCACCGATGCGATCACCGTCGATGCGCGCATCACCGCTTTTCATCGCAACGCACCCCGACCCGACCGTGACGGTGAAGCCAGAGGCGACCGGCCCGAGCACGGCCGCGGACCGGGTGGCCCGGGCATGGGTCCGCCGCCCGGCGGTCCTCCCGGCGGCGGGTTTGGGCACGGTGAGGAAGGCGGCCGCCCGCGGGGTGCAGCCTTCGCCGCCCTGCCGCGCCAAACCCTCCACCTCCTGCTGACGAACCGCTCCGCCTCGCCACTCTCCCTCACCATCACGGAACTCAATAGCGCACTCGGGAATTTCGTGCCCCAACCCGACCGCCTCACCCTCGCCCCGGGCGCCTCCGCCTCGCTCGATCCCATGAGCAGCGATGCCGGCGGCCTCCTCGAGTGGCTCGATGTCACCGTCACCCTGCGCTCGGGCGGCAAAACCGAGACCCACGTGCTGCATCTCGTCCCGACCGGCGAGACGGTGACGCCACCGCCCCCGCCGCCAGCACGTTGAGGGCATCCGGCCGATCGGCAGCGCGCCGCCCTTGACGCCCCCGCCCGCCCGCGGTCCCATGCGCGGCTCCCGTTGAAAACCGCGCTCTTCGACTACGAACTTCCGCCCGAGCTGATCGCACAGACGCCCGCCACGCGCCGCGATCAGTCGCGCCTCCTCGTCGTCGATCGTACCCGCCGCACGGTGGCGCACCACGTCTTCACCGAACTCCCGGACCTGATCGGCGGCCGCTACGCGCTGTTCCGCAACAACGCCAACGTCATCCCGGCCCGCCTCTTCGCCCAGCGCCCCACCGGCGGCCGCGTCGAATGTTTCCTCCACCAGCCCGCCGGCGGCGCCAACGACTGGTGGTGCCTCCTCCGGCCGGGCCGCAAGCTCCCGCCCGGCTCCACCTTCGGGCGCGACGGCTGGTTCACCGCCACCGTCGTCGCCAAGGATGAGGACCGTGGATACCACGTGGCCTTCGCCACGCCCGGCCGCGCCTCGATCGTCGAGGTGGCCCATGCCATCGGCGAGGTGCCGCTGCCGCCCTACATCGCACGCGATCCGGCCACCGGCTCCGCCCTCGCCCCGCTCGACCGCGACCGCTACCGCACCCACTACGCCGATACCGCCCGCTCCGTGGCCGTCGCCGCCCCCACTGCCGGGCTGCACTTCACGCCCGAGGTGGACGCGCGCCTCGCCGCCGCCGGCGCGGCGTTCTTCGATGTCACCCTCCATGTCGGCCTCGGCACCTTCAAGCCGATCCAGACCGACGAGATCGAGGCGCACCAGATCCACCGCGAGCTCTACGACATTCCCGCCGCCACCCAGGCCGCGTTGTTCGAACGGCCCGGCCGCCGTCTGGCCGTCGGGACGACCAGCGTGCGCACCATCGAGGATTTCCTCCGCAAGCACACCGGCCCCACGGGCGCGGCGCTGCGCGACGAGGCCGCGCTGTTTCTCCACCCGCCGTGCACCTTCCGTGGCGTGGATGCGCTGCTGACGAACTTCCACCAACCGCGCTCCACCCTGCTCTGCCTCGTCGCCGCTTTCCTCTCGCCCGGCAACACCGACGGCATCGCGTGGCTCCGCGAAATCTACGCCGAGGCGATCGCGCAACGTTACCGTTTCTTCAGCTACGGCGACGCGATGCTGATCCTCTGAGCCGCGGTTTGGTCGGCCGGCTGGCGGTCTCAGTCCGTTCCCGCCGCCGGCCATGGAATCGGCTCGTGCCCCGGCGGTCGCCCCCCCGTCGCCCCGGCGCGCCGCTCTTCCGGCACCACGCGCAGTTCGCACAACCGGTCCGGCGCGAACAGCAGCCGCGCCAACGCCTGCAGATCCTCGCGGGTCGCCATCTGGAAGATCTGCCGCTGGTTGCCCTGCTCCTCGATGTACTGCGGCTTGGTCTGCGCCTCGCCGAGCACGCCGAGCCACCAGACATTGCTGGTGGCGCTGTCCTCCGCCGCGCGGATCAGGGGCAACCGGGCCCGCTCCAGTTCCTCGTCCGAGATGCCGTCGCGCACCAACTCGGCGATCGCCTGGCGCGCCGCTTCGGCCACCCGTTCGAGGTGGCGTGGCGCCGTCTCCACCCGGCAGCGCAAGTAGAGCATCGCCGGAGTGAGCGCGCGCTCCGAGAGCACGCCCACGACCGGCGTATACGTCTTCCCCATCTGCTGCCGCAGCCGCACGCGCAGCCGGTCCTCGACCAGGCTCGCGAGCAGGCGCATGTGACAATCGTCCCGCTGGCCGACCACGTCGGGCAGCCGCCACGCCAGCGCCACCGAGGCGACCGTGCGACGACCCGCGAACCGCACCTCGAGCCGTTCCGGCGTCGCCCCGGGGGTGAACATCCGCCGGTCCGCCATCGGGTCGATCGTCGCGCGCAACGGCAGTTTGCCGAAGGTGTCCGCCACCGCGGCGATCGCCTCCTCGGGCCCGATGTCGCCCACGACGGCGATCTCGATCGGCGAATCCTTCAGCTGCGGCTCCAGCCAGTGGCGCAAATCCTCGAAGTTCAGGTGCTCGGTATCCGCCCTTCGTGGACGGGTGAGCGCATGGTGACCGCCGAACATGTGCTCGCGCATCCGGTCCTCCGCAAGGACCGCCGCGGTCCGGTCCGACCGCGCCAGCTCCTTGTCGATGAACGCCCGGGCGTAGACCTCGCTGCCGGACCGGAAGCCGGGCGCTTCGATCCTGGCGGCAAACAGCCCCAGTGCGGTGCGCAGGCCCGGGGACGGGCAGTTCGCCGCCAGCCCGAAGCGGTCCGCCCCGAAACCGAAGCTCGTGGCGATCTCCCCGTGTTCGAGGAGTTCGCGCTCCTGGTCCGCGGTAAGACGCTCCGACCCGCCGTAGTTCAGGGCGGCGATCCCGAACGCCAGCCCCTCGCGCCCGGGCTCCGTCCCGAGCAACCCGTATCCGAACCCAACACGCACACGAATCTTGCCCGGCTCGGAGTGGGTCGACTTCACGTTCAACCGCCCCCCGTTGTCGAACTGCACAAACCAGCAGTCCAGCTCCGCGTTGTGTTCGCTGGCGATAACCCGGCCGGGCGGCCCGGGGCGTTGGGCCAACTGTGCCAGCGGCTCCTCCACGGCCCGGTACGGGTCATGGTTCCTCGTCCGGGCCTCCTGCACGGCCCGGCGCACGGTCCGCGCCTTTTCGTCGTCTGGCACCGGACCGGCGACCACCAGCCGGGTCGAGGCGGCCGGCCACAGGCGCTCCAACGCCGCCCGACAGTCCTCGGGGGTGAGCCGCACCAGCGCCGCCTCGGTCCAGCGGCGCTCCGCCTCCGCCGAGGCGAAAAGCACCCGGTCCCCGAGAGCATGGGCCAACGCGACCGCCACCTCCGTCGCCGGACGGCTTTCCGCATCGAGCTCGTTCCAACGCGCCTTGCGGGCCCGCGCCGCGATCGCGGTCGCGAGTTCATCCGAGGTGAATCCGTGTTGCACCGCCCGGCGCAACTCCGTCTCCAGCGCAATCGCCACCGTGGGCCACTGCGGCGGCGACGTCCGCACCCGCACGAGCGGGATGCACCACCCCGGCGCCTCGCGCCCGACCCAGCCCTCGATCTGGGCCGAAACCCGGAGCGTCGCCCCCAGGCGCCGGTTCAGCATCTGCAACGCGATGGACCCGGTCAGTTCGGCGCAGCGCCGCTCCTCGTCGTCGGTCGGAAGGCGCGGTGCCGCCGCCAGCAATGTCACGATCGCCGCCGGCGATTCAGGGTCGGTGAAGACCGACACGCGCGGCTTCGCCGCCGTGCGCGGCGCGAGCACCGGCGCTTCGGTCGGCTCCGGCCCACGGGCCGCCATGGCGCCAAATTCCGCTTCGATCCGCGCCGCCATCTCGGCCGGATCGACTCCGCCCGCCACCGCCAGCACCATCCGGCCGGGCCGGTACCAACGGTCGTGAAACGCCCGGAGCGAGTCCGGCGTCGCGCGCTTGAGCGAACGCGAGGTCCCCAGCTGCGACCGGCCCAGCGGCGTGCCCTCGAAGAGTGTCTCCATTTCCCGGTCTTCGATCTCGTCGAGGTAGGGAGCGAGGAACTCGAACTCACGCCCCCACCAATATGCGACCCGCCCGGCCCGCACGTTGCGCTCGGAGAGAATCACCCCGCGCTCCCGCTCCACGGCCTCCGCCAGGAACGTGAGCCCGTCGGCGAAATTGCGCAGCACGCGCAACGCGGCGGCCACGGCGGCCGGGTCTGCGGCCGGCACATTGCGGACCTCGTAGACGGTGTAGCTGCGCGCCGTGGCGGCGTTGAACTCCGAGCCGAACCCCAGCCCGAAGCGCTGGAGGGTGCGGATCGCGCTGTCGCCGGGGAAATCCCGCGAGCCGGCGAACGCCAGGTGCTCCACGAAATGCGCGTAGCCGAGCTCCCCCTCCGCCTCGTGGCGGCTGCCGGCGTCGACGAACAGCACGAACGACACCCGTCCCGGCGGCAGCGGATGCGGGCGCACCGCGTAGCGGAACCCGTTGTCGAGCACCCCGAGGCGCACCCGCGGGTCGGGCTGGAGCGCATATCCATTTTCCGGAGCATCTGCCACCGCCGTGGCGCCCACGCCGGAGGCGGAACACACCAGGGCGAGGCTGGCGAGCAGCAGGGTGAAAATGGGGCGGGCGCTCATGTTGTGGGGCAGGCGCTGCGAATGGTGGTAGCGAATCCGGGTTCGGCCTGGTTTTCAATCGATCCGTGCGACCAACGGGGGCAAAAGCCCGGCCCCGTCGCTTTCCCTGCGACCTATTTAATCTTCTCGCTCGGACCACGAACGACTGACCCCAACAACCCCCGGCGGGCGCTTCCCCTGCGACCTCTTCCGCCGCCAACCGCGAGGACCGGACAACCGACTCCGTCGGTCTGCTCCGGCGGGCGCCGTCGTTGCGGCCTGTTTCACACTCCCGCCCGGCGCATCGCCTCGCCCCAAGTCTACTCCTCGTAGGGAGTGTACTCGGGCACGAGGCGCTTCATCGCGGCCTTGATCTCGCCGCTCATGCCGCTGTCGGCCACGACACGGAGGGCCGCCAGCCAGCCATCGTCCTGTTCGCCCACGGCACCCGGCATGGCCTTCAGCTTGAAGACGCGGGGATGGCTCGTGGGTTCATGGGTCTCGTCCGTGTGCCGGAGCTCCTCGTAAAGTTTCTCCCCGGGCCGCAGGCCCGTGATGCGTACCTCGATGTCGATGTCGGGCTTGAAGCCGCTCAGCTCGATCATCTGGCGCGCCATGTCGACGATCTTCACCGGCTTGCCCATATCGAGGATGAAAATCTCCCCGCCCTCTCCGAGCGTGGCGGTCTGGAGCACTAGGCCCACCGCCTCGGGAATCGTCATGAAATAGCGGGTCATCTCGCGGTGGGTCACCGTCACCGGCCCGCCTTGGGCGATTTGCCGGCGGAAAGTCGGGATCACGCTGCCCGAGGAGCCGAGCACGTTGCCGAACCGCACAGCGAGGAAACGCGTGCGGTTGCCCGGGGTACGCTGGCGGGCCTGCAGCGCCTTCTCCGCGAGGCGCTTGCTGCACCCCATCACGCTCGTCGGGTTGATGGCCTTGTCGGTCGAGATCAACACGAAGCGGGCGACGCCGAACTCGCTGGCGAGCCGCGCGAGCTGCGCGGTGCCGAAGGTGTTGTTTTTGATCGCCTCGCAAGGCTGCCGCTCCATCAGCGGCACGTGCTTGTGGGCGGCGGCATGGAACACGATCTCCGGTTTGTGTTTGGCGAAGATCGCCCGCATCGAGTGGAGGTCGGTGATGTCCGCGATCAACGGCACGATCACCTTGCCGCCGGGGCCGGCGAGCAGCTCGTTCTCGATCTCGAAAAGTGCGATCTCGGTCTGCTCGACCATCAGCAGCGCCCGCGGGCCGCGGGCCAGGATCTGCCGGCACAACTCGCTGCCGATGCTCCCGCCCGCGCCGGTCACCAGCACCACACGATCCTGGAGCAATCGGCCGATACCGTCGGAATCTAGCGCCACCGGGTCGCGTCCGAGCAAATCTTCGATCGCCACCGGTCGCGTACGGTCGACCTTCACCTGGCCCGACGCCAGTTGGGTCGCCGAAGGCACAAGCTGCGCGCTCAACCCCACCTGCCGGCCGAGTCCCACGATTTCCTGAACCACCTTCGGGCCGGCCGAAGGCATCGCCACGACCAACTCCTGCAGGTGCAGCTCGGGTGCGATCTCGACCAGCTTCGTGATCGGACCCAAGACCGGCAATCCGTGGATGCTCCGCCCGATCTTCGCCGGATCGTCATCGAGGAACAGCACCGGACGCAGCCCGCCACCGCGCCGGGCGAGCAGCTCCTTGGCCAGCGCCTCGCCCACATCACCGGCGCCCACGATCGCGATCCGTCGCTCCGCCAGACCGGGCCGGATCTGGCCGGTTGTCGTCCACGTGCGCAGAATGCGCAGAAACAGTCGGAAGGAGCACACGAGCGTCACGCTCAGCACGAAATCCATCAGGATCACCCCGCGCGGCGGTGAGGCGTGCTGCGTGGCGAAGAACCACAGCGCGAGCATCATCACCGAGCTGCCGCTCATCGCGAGCACCACGCCGCTGAAGTCGGCCAGGCCGAAGTAGCTCAGCATCGAGCGGAATTGCCCGAACGAGTGCAGCAGGATCAGCTTGCACAGCACAACGACCGCCAGCAGCTGGAGTCGCTGGGCCACAAACGCTTCCGGCACCGCGAAATCCCACCGCAGGTCGTACGCCAGCCAGAAGGCCGTCGCGAGCTCAAGGCCGTAGACGGTCGCCAAGACCACCAACCGCAGCCAAGCCCGGCGCCCCACCCACCGGTCGAACCAACCGAGCACGGCACGGATCATCCCGCCGAGCCGCTCGCGGGCGAGCGAAGCGACGGCGGCGGAGCCGGTATTCGGAATCGGTGCGGACATCGTTGTGTGGGGCTGCGGAAGCTTTCGATCAGGCGCGACGAGCGGTGCTCGGCGCAACGCGAAAACGGGGATCGAAAGCACCTCCAGTCATGAGGTGGTCCGCCGGCAAAGACAAGACTCGGGCGCGGTCACGGCGCGGCCGGCTTCTGCGCCGTCGGCTCCGCCCCGAGTCCGAGGCCTTCGAGGCCGCGGAGCACCTTCGCGAAACCGGGGTCCTCCCAGAAACGCTCGATCGGGACGTTCGACGTGATCCGGATGAAGTATTGCTCGCGGCTGCCCCGCACCGCCTGCGCCACCGCGTCGCGCCACCAGTACAGCGGATGCGGGATCGCGTTGAACCGGCCACCCTGGTCGAGCACCCGCCCGTCGACCAGATGCCAGTAGTAGACGTAGGTCGGCAGACCGCGGTCCGGCGGAATGAATCGCCGCCACTCCACCGGTTGCCACGCCCGACCCGCCAACCCGACCTGCTGGCGAAACCGCATCTCGTCGCAGGTCCAGCCATTCTCCGTCCAGCAACGGTCCGGCGTGTGCGAGACCACCAGGCGCGTCGGCATCTTTCCGGCGCCCCAATAGGCCGCGTACACGCCCACCGCCATTCCGCCACGGGTGTACTCGCGATAGACGATGTCGTCGTAGTTGAGTGTCTTCACGACCGCGTTCTTCACCGACTCGGTCGCGCCCAGCGGCACGTCGCGTGAACGCCACCCGGGCACCCAGTCGGGCACCGCCGCCGCGAGGTGCGGCGCCTTCGGTTTGGGCACTTCGCGAAAAACGTCGAAGGCCTGCAGCGCCGCTGCCACCACCAGCACGCCCAGCGGTACCAGCAGCGACCAACGCCGCCACCAACGAACGGATGTCTCAGCCATGATTCGCCTCCTTCGCCGCGAGCACCCGGGCGGGCGCTCCGAAAACCGTCGTCCGCGCCGGCACATCGCGCATGACCGTCGCCCCCGCCCCCACGATCGCTCCGTCGCCCACGCGCACGCCGGGCAGGATCGAGGCGTTGCTGCCCACCAGCACGCCCTCGCCGAGCACGACGCCGCCGGTCACGTCCACGTGGCAGTGCAGCTGACTCCAGTCGCCCACGACCGCGTCGTGCGCCACGGTGGAATGGAAGTTCACCGCCACGAAGTTCCCGAGCCGCGCCCGCGCCGCCACGATGCTGCCCGGGCAGAGGATCACGCCCTCGCCCAGCACCACCCCGGAGCCGACGACCGCCGTGCGGTGGATCACCCGCGTGAACAGCCCGCCGCGCCCCCGGATCGTCTCCACGCACTGCCGTTTGGCCTCGATCCGGCCCATTGCGCACACGAACACCTCGTCCACGGTCGGCTGGTGTCCGGTGATCGTGCCGAGCAGCGGCGCGCCCACGTCGAACGCGTCGAGCGCCCGCGGATTGTCGTCGAGAAAGCCCTTCACGACCCAGTCGCGGCCGAGGGCGTCCGACTGGCAGGCCCAGTCGAGCACCTCGCGCCCGAAGCCGCCCGCCCCGAGGATGACGAGTTGTTTCATGCAGAGGAAAGGCTGCGGCTCTTCTTGAGGTTGCGGGTCGCGGCCACGGTGCCGACGAGCCGTACCTGCGCGGGCAGCTGGTGGCGCGCCAGCCGGCCGGCCGCGAACTCATGCAGCCGCTTCTTCACCGCCAACGGGTCGGTCTCGGCGCCGCGCCACACAATCTCGGCGGCAACCACCTGGCCGAGCAACGCGTTGCGCTCCGGATACACGCGGCAGTCCGCCACGTCGGGATGCGCCTGCAGCACGCCCTCGACCTCCGCCGGCAACACCTTCTCACCGCCCACATTGATCAGTTCCTCGCGACGTCCGAGCACGCGGACAGAACCGTCGGGCAGCCGTTCCGCCAGGTCACCGGTGTGGAACCAGCCGTCAGCCGCGAGTCCGCCAGCCTCGCCGGTCAGGTAGCCGAGCGCGCGCGCCGGACTGCGCACCCACAGCTCATCATCGACGATCTTCCACTGGAAACCCGCGGCATCGTCACCGAGCAACAGGCCCGCGCCAGATTCGGCCACGGGCACGGCGCCGGTCTCGCTCGTGCCGAAACGCTGCACGAACTCCACCTTCGGCAACGCCGAGCGCAACCGCGCCAGCAGGCCCACCGGCATCGGCTCCGCGCCATACGGCACAATTCGCAGCGAGCTGAGCGTGTGGCGGCGATGGGCGTCCGCCGCGAGCAACAGGTTCAGAAAACTGGGGGTCGCCGGCATGACTTCGACGGCGTGCCGCTCGATCGCCGCCGCCACCGCCTCGGCGGTCGGCTCGGCCGGCGGGGCCACGAGCACGTGGCCGCTGCCGAGCGCACGCCACGCCATGTCGAGCCCGCCGATATGGTCGAAACGCATCAACGGCATGATCCGGCGGGCGACACTCTGCTTCACCGGCACCGTCGCCAGCAACGCCGCCAGATCGTGCAAAACCAGTTTCGGCGTCCCCGTCGTGCCGCCGGTGGCGAGAATCAACCCCGGCCGCCCGGCCGCACGCAACTGACCGAGCAGACGCGCCGCCGCGGGCGCCGGCTCCGGCGCCTCGAGTCGCTCGACCACACCGTCCCGGACGCGCCACTGCGGCGCCGCCTGCGCCCGCCAAGTCGCCAGCTCCGCCTCGCGCTCGGCGCGCAACGGCGCCACCACCGCGCCGGCCAGCGCCGCGCCGAACAACCACGTCAACGCCTCCCACGTCGCCTCGCCGGGCACCGTCACCAGATCTCCGGCACTCACTCCGGCCGCGGTCAGTGTCGCATGGGCGCTGCGCACCACCCGGCCGAACTCCAGCCACGTGCGCACGCCGCCGGCATCGATCCACAGGTCGCGCACACTGCGGCGCTCGACCAGGGTGAGCAAAAGTTCGGGACTGAGGGTTTCGGCGACGGGCATGGCAGAGAGGCGCTCGCGGTTATCGCCCAGACCGGAGGTTTCAGTCGAGTGTCGAATGCCCAGCCGCGGACCGCAGCGCAGCGAGGAGCGCGGCGAGGGAGGCCGCAGGCCGACCCACCGGTTCCGGTCTCCGCTTTCCGGTCTCTGCTTTCCGGTTTCTGTTCACCCGCTCACACCGCCGAGGTAGAGCACCTGGCCGGTCACGAAGCCGCTCTCCGGCGCGAGGAAAAACTCCACGGTGTTGGCCACATCGGCCACGGTGCCGAACCGTCGGATCGCCTGCCGCGCGAGCAGCGCCTCCATCTTCGCCGCCGGCACGTTCTTGATCAGATCCGTCGGCACGGGCGTCGGGCCCACGGCGTTCACCGTCACGCCAGTCGCACCGAGTTCGCGCGCGAGCACCCGCGTGAACGATTCCACCGCCGCCTTGCTCGCGGCGTACACGGCCTCGCCCTCCAGCTGGAGCGGGGTCGCCACCGTCGAGAAATTCACGATCCGACCGGCCTTGCGTCGCACCATCGCCTTCGCGGCCTCGCGGCAGAACAGGAAGGTGCCCTGGAAGTTCGTTGCCAGGATCGCCTGCGCAGTCGCGGCCGGCGTGAGCAGCGCGTGGTTCATCGCCGCGATGCCCGCGTTGTTCAGCAACGCATCGATCCGGCCGTGACGGCGCACGACCTCGCGCACCATCGCCACCACCCCGCTCTCGTCCGCCACCTCGAGCTGCCAGTGTTGGTAGCGCCGGTGCTTGAGCGTCGCCTCCCCGCGGCTGCAACCGCACACCCGGTCGCCCGCGGAAAGGAAATACTCCGCCAGCCCGCGGCCGATGCCGCGACTCGTGCCGGTGATGAGGATGACGCGCGCGGTTTTCATTCGGCCAACAACTCGACGACATACGCCGTCAACGTCTCCACATCGCGGAAGGGCGAACGGCTGCGGCTCATTGCGCGTTCACTTGCGAGCACCACTTCGCGGCCGAACTCCTCGGCCAACCGGTACTCGAGGTCGGCGAGGAAATTCACCAGACCGAGACTGTCGAACGCCCCACCCGCGCCGAAGAGCACCGGGTTCACCACGCCCTGCTGCGCCTCGGGCAACGTCGCCAGGATCAGGCCACGCACGGAGACGGAATCGGCGGGTTTGCGTTGGGTCATCGCGGAAAAAGCCTCGGTCGCAGAGCCGGCCGTGTCGAGGGAGGAGTTGGCGGGACCGGTGGACGGTGGACGGTGATCAGTGTCCGGT
>JAEXPL010000247.1 GCA_023446865.1 Verrucomicrobiota bacterium
GGAGGAAGCCGCCGATCTTGCCCTGCTGGTACACGCGCAGACTGCGATCCTCGAACATGCGGATGCGCACCATGTCGGTGTAGAGCTTCACCTTCTTCTCCGGCGCGAGGTCGGAGTTGACGGGCGATTTGGCGTAGCGGACGTCGTGTTCGGCCGCTTCGGACTGCGGCGGAATGGCGGGAGCGGGAGTGGTAGGCGTGCTCACAGTTATGGCAGGCGGGATTTTACGCTTCGTGGAAGCCGAAGGTTCAAGGAAATTGCCCCGCCGCAACCTGCCGGACAGGTAGTTACGAGAAAAGCTTCACCGACCGCGCGTCGGCATTGGGGAAACTACTACCCACCCGACGGAGAGCGGCGCGGTGGAGAAGGAGAATCTGGAACTCACGAACTCAGGAAGGGAGCGGAGGCCACGACATTCCATAAGGCCGCCGAGCTGGAGCTCGGCGTTCCCAGGACGGAGCGGACGGGCGGCCTCGGCACGGACGGCGGCGGAGCGCCGTCCCTACCTTGTTGGAGACGGGTTCAGATCTCGACCGGGGTGAGCGGCTTGGGATCGGTGACCTTGATGTGGGCGGCGGCGCGGGCGAATTCGGCGGCGAACCAAGCGCGGGCGTCGGGATCGCCGTGGTTGAGGACCACGGCGCGCGGATCGCGGCGGAGGGCGAAGTCGACGAGTTCCTCGCGGTCGGCGTGACCGCTGAGTTCGAAGCGCTCGATCTCGCAGGCGAGCTTCACGGAGGTGTCGAGGGCGGCGAAGAGGAACTTGTCGCCGCGGTGCGAGGCGAGGAGGGCGCCGCCGGGCGTATCCGGGTCGCAGTAGCCGACGAAGGCGATCGTGTTGTGCGCGTGGCCGGCGATGCACGAGGCCATCAGGTACGAGGGCGTGCGCTCGACGACCATGCCGGAGCTGAGCAGGTAGATGCCGTTCTGCCGCGGGTCGACGCCGGGGATGAGCTTCTTGGGCGTCTGCTGGACCTTCAGGGCCTTGAGGACGGTGCGGCTGAAGTTGATGTGCTTGGTCTTCTTGGCGACGTCGTCGAAATAGTCGCAGAGGTCCATGCCGAGGCCCGAACTGTAGATCGGGCACTTGGCGAGGCGGCGGTTCTCGCGGGCGTCGTGGAAGATGGTGAGCAGTTCCTGGTGACGGCCGAGGGCGAAGACGGGGATGAGCACGGAGCCGCCGCGGGCGATGGTGCGGTTGATCGTGTCGAGGAGGCGGTTGATCTCGGCCTCGCGTTCCTTGCCGGCGGGGCGGTCGGTGGCGCCGCGGGTGGTCTCGGTGACGATGGTGTCGAAGTGGCCGGAGGGGAAACGCGCACCGGGGATGGTGCGCTGGCTGTCGAAGAGCACGTCGCCGGTGAAGAAGATGCGGCGGCCCTTGTGCTTGAGCTCGACGCCCGCGGCGCCGGCGACATGGCCGGCGGGATGGAGGGTGACCTCGACGTCGTCCTTCTTGCCGCTGATCTTGCGCGTCTGGCCGAAGGCGAGGGAGTGGAAACGGCGGGCGCAGCGGTCGACCTCCTCATGGGAGAACAGCGGCAGGTCGCCGCGGGACTGCTCCTCGCGCTGGCGCTCCATCACGTTGACGGAGTTGTGGAGCATGCGGGCGAGGAGGAGCGCGCTGGAGGCGGTCATCACCACCGGGGCGGTCGTCTGCTGGCGGAGCAGCAACGGAAGCGAACCGATGTGGTCGAGGTGGCAGTGCGTGACGATGATCAGGGCGACCTCGAGGCCGTTGAGCGGGGAGAGATCGGGCGCGGCCTCCGGGCCCATGAGCTTGGGATGCAGGCCGCAATCGATCACGATGCGGACGTCGCCGAGCTGGAGGAGATGGCAGCTGGCGCCGATGCCGCCGTGCCGGTTGAGGTCGAGGAGTTTCATAGGTGGGAACGATCGCAGCCGAAGCGGCGGCCGTGCAGGATTTCGAAATGAACCATGGGCATGCCGCCCGGGCGTACAAACAACAACTGCGCGGGGACCCGCAGGGTGAATCGGCTCCGGCGGCCGGAGATGAACCCGAAAACTATGGTGCGGCGCTCCGGCCGGGCCGCGGGCGCGGGTCGGCCGGCGGTCACCGTTTGCGCGGCTTGGCGTCGCGTTGGGCGAGGAGGAACTCGGCGTAGGCGAGGTCGCGCGGCGTGGTGAGCTTCGGGTTCGGCTCGGGGTTCTCGTAGAAGAACACCGGCTGCCCCGCGAACTCCATGGCTTGGGCGTCGTCGGTCACGCGGCGGGTTTCCTCGAGCGAGGCGTAGGCGGCGAGGATCTCGGCGCGGCGGAAGATCTGCGGCGTCTCCGTAGCCCAGAGACGGCTGCGCTCGAGGGTGCGGGCGGGCACGGCCTCGTCGGGGTCGGCGGCGGAGGGCAGCTCCTTGATGGTGTCGGCCACGCGGTGGGCGAACACGGCGGAGCCGCGGCGCTTGGCCAGCGAGGCATAGCGGCGGATGAGCGTGGCGCGGATGAGCGGGCGCGCCGCATCGTGGATGAAGACCCACTCGACGGAGGGGGGCAGCGCCTCGAGCGCGTGGCGGACGGATTCTTGGCGTTCGACACCGCCGCGCACGTAGATGACGCGCTGGGTGGGGGCGAGCCGCAGGGCGCGCACGCCCTTTTCCAGCTGTCGCTTCTGGGCGACGGAGCGGAAGACGAAGACGAAGGTCGAGGTGAGGCCGCTCTCGACGAAGGCCTCGACGGAGTGCAGGTACACCGGCTTGCCGGCGACCTTGGCGAGGACCTTGTCGTCGGCGACGGCCTTCATGCGGGTACCGCGGCCGGCACAGAGGAAGATCGCGGCGGCGTTCATGCGGTGCGGCCGAGATCGCGGAGGATGCGGGCGGCGGCGTCGGCCGGGTTGGCGGCGCGGAGGATCGGGCGGCCCACGACGATGAAGTTGGAGCCGGCGCGGGCGGCGTCGGCGGGGGTCATGACGCGCTTCTGTTCGTCGGCGGCCGAATCCGCGGGACGGACACCGGGGGTGACGAGCTGGACGGTGGGCGGCAGCACGGCGCGCAGCGGGGCGACTTCATGCGGCGAGCAGACGAGGCCGGACATGCCGGCGCCGGCGGCGAGTGTGGCGAGGCGCTCGACCTGGGTGGCGGCGGAACCGGGGACGCCGGTGCCGTTGAGCGCGGCGTCGTCCATCGAGGTGAGGACGGTGACGCCGAGCAGGAGGAGGTCGGGCTTGTGCTGGCGCTGGGCCTTGACGGCCCACTCCATCATCTCGCGGCCGCCGGAGGTGTGGAGCGTGAGCATGCCGATGGGCAGGGGCGCGAGCGACTGCACGGCCTTGGCGACGGTGTTGGGGATGTCGTGCAGCTTGAGATCGAGGAAGATGTTGAAGCCCTGATCGGCGACGCGGCGCACATAGTCGGGGCCGTAGGCCGTGAACATCTGGAGGCCGATCTTCACCCAGCGCAGGCGGCCGGAGAGCTGGCGGAGGATCGGGTCCGCCTCAGCGGCGGTTTCACAGTCGAGGGCGAGAATTAGGTCGCAGTTCATGGAAGGCGCTTCGTACGTTTCGAACGAGTCACCGCAGCGTTTTTCCCAGTGAACGCAAGCCCATCGATCAGCGTTTTCGCCCCCGCCAAACTGAACCTCTTCCTCGCCGTCACCGGGCGGCGGAGCGACGGCTTCCATGATCTCGTCTCGTTGGTGGCGCCGCTGGACTTCGGCGACACGCTGCGGCTGGTCGCACGCGAGGCCGGGGCGGAGGCCGGCGACGAACTGTTCTGCACCGCGCCCGGCGTGCCGACCGACGCGAGCAACCTCGTGCTGAAGGCGGCGGCGGCGTGGCGCGCGGCGGGCGGGCGGGCGCCGTGGGTGCGTTTCGAACTGGAGAAACGCACACCGGCGGGTGCGGGCATGGGTGGTGGCAGCAGCGATGCGGTGGCGGCGTTGCGTGGCCTGCAGCAGATCGCGGAGCTGCCCGTGGCCGAGGCGCGGCTCGCCGAGCTCGCCGCCGGGCTGGGCTCGGATTGCCCGCTGTTCCTCGCCGGGGCGCCGACGATCATGCGCGGGCGAGGGGAGCGACTGGAGTTTTTGGATGCGACGGAGCGTGCGCGGCTCACCGGGCGACGGGTGCTGGTGTGCCGGCCCGGCTTCGGCATCGAGACCCCGTGGGCGTATGGCCGGCTCGTGGCGGGCGCCCCCGGCAGCTACACGCCGGCGACAGAGGCCGAGGCGCGGTTGACGGCGTGGCGGCGGGGAGAGATCGAGCTCGAGGCGCTGCTGGCGAACTCGTTCGAGGCGGTGGCGTTTGCGAAATTTCTCGCGTTGCCCGCGCTGGCGGAACGACTGCGCGCGCGCTGCGGGTTGCGGCTGCATCTCACCGGCAGCGGCAGCGCGTGCTTCGCGTTCCTGCCGGCGGCGGATACGGGGCGCGAGGCACTGGCGGAGGTTCGCGCGTGTTGGGGCCCCGAGGCGTTCGCGACGGTGGCCGCCTTGGGGTGAGTCCCGAAAAGCGGTTGACGGTCTAGAAGTTGCGGCGTTTCACTTCAGCACCGCGGGGCGGCAACCGACCAGCGGCACCACCTTCAACGCATGGACAAAGCAGGCCAGACCGAAGTCGTCGTCAAAGGCATCGCCGCGTCGCAAGGGATCGCCTACGGGCAGATCTTCCTCTACGTGCAGAAGGACCTGGACTTGCCTCAGTTCCAGATCGACGCCTCCCGCCGGGTGGAGGAGATCGCACGCTTCGACCGCGCCCTGCTGGAAACGCGCAAGGAGATCGGGCGGGTGCGGGCGGAGGTCGCGAAGAACCTGGGCGAGGACGAGGCCCGCATTTTTGACGCACACCTGATGGTGCTCGAGGATCAGGCGCTGATCGGGGAGACAATCCGCGAGATGGAGACGACCGGCCTCAACATCGAGGCGTGTTTCCACCGGGTTTCGCAGCGCTATGTGCAGGCGTTCGAGGCGATCCCCGACGAGTACCTGCGCGAGCGGGTGGCGGACATCCGCGACGTCTCGAAGCGGCTCCTGCATGCCCTGCTTGGCCAGGCGGCGGCGAGCCTCAGTTCCGTGCTGCAGAACCGGATCGTGGCGGCCAACGACATCAGCCCCTCCGACGCCGCCAGCATCGATCGCAGCAACGTGCTCGGCATCGTGACCGAGGGCGGCAGCCGCACCAGCCACGCCGTGATCGTGGCCCGGTCGTTGAAGGTGCCGGCGATCGTGGGCGTGAAGGGCATCACCGATGTCGCCTGTGACGGCGCGTGGGCGATCCTCGACGGCTACGACGGCCAGATCATTCTCAATCCGACGGAGCAGACCCTCTTCCGCTACGGCAAGCTGCAGGAGAAGCGCCGGACGGTTGAATCGCGCATCATGGCCGTCAACCGCCTCCCGGCGGAGACGTTGGACGGTGTGCGCGTGCAGCTGATGGCCAACATCGAGAAGGCCGATGAGATCGAGCTGGTCCGCAACTACCAGGCCGACGGCGTGGGGCTCTACCGCACCGAGTATCTCTTTCTCAACGCGGAGCACCTGCCCGACGAGGACCAGCAGTTCGAGGCGTACTCGGCGGTTGCGCAGGGGGTCGCGCCGCTGCCCGTGGTGTTGCGCACACTCGACCTCGGCGGCGACAAGGCCGACCAGAGCGGCGTGGCCCGGGTCGATAGCGAGGCGAATCCGTTCCTGGGTTTCCGCGCGATCCGCATCTGCCTCGAGAACCCCGAGTTCTTCAAGAAACAGCTGCGGGCGGCGCTGCGCGCCAGCGCGGCCGGCAACGTGCAGATCATGTATCCGATGGTCTGTAGCGTCGACGAGGTGGTGCTGGCGGGCCACTTTCTGGAGGAGGCGAAGCAGGAGCTGCGCGACCGCGGGCAGGCCTTTGACCCGAAGGTGAAGGTCGGGGCGATGATCGAGATCCCGAGCGCGGCAGCGACGGTGGACCTCCTCGCCGACGAGTGCGATTTCTTCTCGGTCGGGACGAACGACCTGATCCAGTACACGCTGGCGATCGACCGCCTCAATGTGCGGATCAACCACCTCTACCAGCCGACCCACCCGGCGATGTTGCGGACGTTGCGCCTGATCTTCACCGAGGCGGCGAAGCGGAAGCGGCCGGCCGGGGTGTGCGGCGAGATGGCGGGCGACCCGTCCTACGCCGCGCTGTTGCTTGGTTTGGGCGCGACCAGCCTGAGCATGGCACCGCCGCTGATTCCGACTGTGAAATACCTCGTGCGGAACATGAAGATGGCGGACGCCCGCAAGCTCGCGAAGGACGCCCTTGAGCTGCGCGACGCGAAGCAGATCCAGACGCTCTGCGAGGAGTTCTACCGCGAGCGGACGAAGGACCTCTCGCTCGGCTGAGTGCCGTGAGCGCTGGTGCGCGCGGCCCGGGGCAACATGGCCGGGCCGAGGCGTAGGCGCGGAACGCCCCCGAGAGCAAATTTCCCGACCGCCGACCGTGCCGAATCCCAACGACAAACGCCCCGCGCTCCTCGTCCTCGCCCTTACGCCGCTTCTGGCGTGGTGCGCGTTTCCGGCGATGCACCTGCCGGCGTGCGCCTACGTGTTCGCAGTGCCGGCGCTCTGGTGGGCGCGGCGCGCGCCGGCGTGGCGGCTCTTCGGGGGCACGATGTGGGCCGCGTGGACGATCGCGTGGTTCGTGCTCATCTTCTGGTTGCACCATGTGACCGCGGTCGGGATGGCCGCCCTGGCGGCGTTCCTTGGGGCGCTGACGACACTGTGGTTCCTGGCGGCGCGCTGGGCGTTGCCGCGGGCGGCCGAGGCGCCGGCCTGGGGGCGGATCGTCGTCATGACCGGACTGGCCGGCCTCTGGGTGGTGGGTGAATGGTTGCGCAGCTGGCTCTTCACGGGTTTCCCTTGGCTGCCGCTGGCCGCGACGCAATGGCGCCAACCCCTCGTGCTGGCGCTCTGCCCGTACACCGGCGCGCACGGCGTGTCGTTTCTGCTCATCCTGATGAATCTCGGCGTGGTTGCCTGGTGTACCCGGATGGCGACCGCCCGCCACGACGAACCGCGGCGCTGGTTCGTGCCGGAGTTCTCGGCGGCGTTGATCGCGCTCATGGCGGGCACCTTCGGGCTGTCCGGCGATCTGCTGCACCAACGACGGGAGCCGTGGGTGAGCGTGGGACTGGTGCAGCCGTACATCCCGCAGACGCTGAAATGGGACCCGCAGGCCGCGGCGGAGAACCTGCGGATTCTCGAACGCGAGACGGCGAAGCTGGCGGAGGCGAAGCTCGACGTGGTGCTGTGGCCGGAGTCGGCCGTGCCGTACATCCTCAAGGTGCAGCCGCAGCTGCCGGCGTGGCTGGAGGCGAATGCCCGCGGGGTCGGCGCGCCAATCCTCGGTGGAGTCGTTGTGATGGAAGACGCCAATCTGCCGACGGAGCGCTGGTACAACGCCGCGGTGGCGATCGACCCGACGCGCGGGCTGCAGGCGGACTACTACGCGAAGCGGCACCGCGTGCCATTTGGCGAGTATGTGCCGCTGCGGGCGGTGTTCGGTTGGCTGAAAAAGTTCGTGCCGATCGGCGACGATTTCCAGGCGGGTGCCTCGGCGCGCCCGATCGTGCTTCCCTCACGAAGCGGACCGGTGGCGGCGGGTGTGCTGATCTGCTACGAGGACGTGTTCTCCGAACTGGCGCGCGCCAACGCCGCGGCCGGGGCGGACGTGCTCGTGAACCTGACGAACAACGCGTGGTACGGCGAGGGCGCGGCGGCCTACCAGCACGCGGCGCACTCGGCCTTGCGCGCGGCGGAGACGCGGCGGCCCGTGGTGCGTTGCGGCAACGGCGGCTGGAGCGGCTGGTTCGACGAGTATGGCGGATTGCGCAAGGAGCTGACCGACGAGCGTGGCACGGTGTATTTTCGCGGCGGAGGCGTCGTGCAGCTGACGCGCGACGAACGTTGGATCGGCCGGCAAACCCCGTACACCGTGCACGGCGACTGGTTCGTGGCGATTTGTGCGGCGTTGGCGGCGCTGGCGTGGCTGCGGGCGGCCCGGGAGCGGCCGGAGCAGTCCCACGGGGCGGTCGGACCGGGCTGATCGGACTGATTCTGCTTCGCGGGAGACGCGAAACGCTCAGGTGTACACCAGCAGTTGCTGGTTGATCTGGTGCATCTGCGAGTAGTTGCGGATCTTCGAGATGGTCGCCGGGGTGAGTTCTTGGCCCTCGCCGATGAGCAGCAGGCCGTGGGGGTTGTAGATGCCGTTGGCGAGCATCATGCCGGGCTTGAGCTCATCGAGCATGATCTCCTTCACCTGGCGCGGGAGCTGGATGAGGTGCGTGACCTTGAGGAAGAGGCGGACGGCCTCGGGGTCGAACCCGGAGCCCGACTGCGCGAGGATGTACTCGATGGCCTGCTCCTTGGGCAGGCCGCTCTCAACGTAGGCGACGGCGACGGCGAGGCAGCGCGCCGTCCAGGGAATGGATTCGCCCTTCTGGCCGTCGGGGTAGCCGGTGCCGTCCCAGCGCTCATGGTGGGCGCGGATGGTGTCGCCGACCGTGGTGAGTTCGTCGACAAAGGAGGCGAGGGCCTGGCCGTAGATGGGGTGGTTGCGGATGATGGCCTGCTCGTTGTCGCCGAGGGGCTGGCCGGTGCGGTAGGCGCGGAGGAATTCGCGGGAGACGCCGATCAGGCCGATGTCGCAGAGCGCAGCGCTGGTGCGCAGGACATGTTTCTCTTCGTCGGTGAAATGCTGTGTATCCGCCATCTTCTTGCAGATGTCGGTGACGACCTTGATCTGGTTGCCCAGGAGCGGGTCGTAGGTGTTGAGGATGCGGTAGACCAGATCGAGGGACTTCTCGAAGTTGGTCTCGAGGGAGGCGTTGGCGCGGTCGAGGGCGACCTTCTGTTGCTCGAGGGTGCGGACCTGGGCCTCGAGGGCCCGGTTGGCGTCGGCGAGACGGGTGTTGAGCTGGCTGGTCTCGGACTGGAGCTGGGAATTCTGGGTGACGAGCTCGTAGCGCTGGACGGCGTTCTTGACGGTGGCGGTGAGTTCCTCGCGCAGCCACGGCTTGGCGAGGAAACGGAAGATTTCGCCCTTGTTGATCGAGTCGATGATCGTGGGCAGGGAGAGAACCGCGGTGATGAGGATGCGCGAGGTTTGCGGCTGGAGCTTCTTGGCTTCGACGAGGAATTCGAGGCCGGTCATCTCGGGCATGCGATGATCGGAGATGATGACGGCGAACTGCCGTTGGTGGAGAATGTCGAGCGCCTGCGCGGGGCTGTTGGTGGCGACCACGTCGTAGCTTTCGCGCAGGAGCGTCTCCTTGAGCGCGGCAAGGACGATGGGTTCGTCGTCGACGATGAGGATCGGGGGTTTGGTGTAGGCGGGGCTGCTCATCGGGGGGGGAGGTGGCGGGCGAGTTCGTCGACGAGTTCGCGTTCGGGGCGGTTGGGGCGGAGGAGGATATCGACCCGGCGGCGGATCTCGGAGGGGATTTCGTCGGGGTTTTGGCCCGTAATTTCAAGAGCGATTCGCAGGCGCGGCTGCTCGCGGCGGACGAGTTCGATCAATTGGGGCAGCTCGGCATCGGTCTCCGGCTGATTGATGAAGAGGAGATCGAGGCCGGACCCCTTCTCGGCGAGAAAGACGCGGATTTCCTCGAAGGCGATGGTGTTGCGGACCTCCCAGTCGCGGGCGCGGAGCGCGTCCTCAAGCCGTGCGGACGGCATCTGGCCGGGGGTGTGCAGGAGGACGCACGGACGGCGGACGGCAGGCTCCTCCGGCGAGGTGGCCGGTGCGTCGCCGTCGCCCTCGTGGATGGGCGAACCGTCGTCGGTGAGGGCTGCGACGGGCAGGAGCAGCACCATGTCGGTACCGGCGCCGAGGCGGCTGCGGGCCCCGATGTGGCCGCCCTCGTTCTCGGCGAACAGCTGCGCGGTGTAGAGGCCGAGGCCGGTGCCGCGGTCGCTCTGTTTCGTCGTGTAGAACGGGTCGAAGATCTTCGTGAGCTTGTCCGGGGGGATGCCGCAGCCGGAATCGCCGAAGATGAGCGCGGCGTAGGAGCGGCGCCAGTTCGGGGTGCTGCGGAAACAGACGTCGGCGAATTCCTCGGCGTGCGCCGGCGCGCAGAGCTGGATGACGATCGAGCCCTGGGTGCCCATGGCGTCGCGGGCGTTGATCGCGAAGTTGACCAAGGCCTGCCGGAAGGCGACCTCGTCGAGGTACACCGGAATCTCGTCGGGGGGAAAATCGGTGGCGAGCTTGATGCCTTTGGGGAGGATCGGGCCGATCAATTCGAGCTGTTCGCGGGTGAGGCGGTTGAGCGAGTAGTAATTGCGGCGGCCGATCGTGTCGCGGTTCAGCGAGCTGATCTTCTTCACCAACAGCTGCGCCTGGCGGGCGTGCTCCTTGATCATGCCCAGTCCCTCGGACATCGACGGATCGGAGACGAGCTGGGCGTGGTAGAGTTCGCTGAGCGAATAGATGCCGGAGAGGAGGTTGCCGAAATCGTGGAGCAGGCCGCTGGTGAGCACGGCGAGGGTCTCCTTCCAGCCGTTCTCGTTGAGGCGGAGTTCGGCGACCTTCTGGCGGGTGATGTCGAGCCACATGCCGTCGCAGCCCAACGGGAGACCGCTTGCGGCGCGCACGGGGTTGCGCACGTCCATGATGTGCCGGACCTGGCCGGTACGGGCGTGCTGGATGCGATAGGTGAGCGCGAACGGCCGGCCGGCGGCGTGCCCGGCGGATTCCTTGGCGTAGAGTTCGCGGTCGGACTCGTGGATCAACTCCTCGTAGGCATGGCCGTCCTTGGTGGCGAGGGCGGGGGAGAGGCCCGTGATCTCCTCGAAGCGCGGCCCGAGGTAGCTGAACGACAGGTCGCTGCGCCGGCTGAAGACGACGCCGGGGAAGCTGGTGAGGTAGCTCTGCATCCGCGACTCCAGCAGGCAGTGACGGAGGAAAAGCTGGGCGAGGGCTTCGGGTCGCTGGGCGAGGCCGGAGAAACCCTCCTGGCCGAGTGCCACGGCGGGGGCGAGTTCGGGCGTGATAGTGACGACGTAGCCGTCGTCCAGCGCGAGACAATGCAGGCGGAAGCCGAAGCTCGGCAGGTGCGCGTGGGGCGAAGGCAGAAACACCGTGTCGGTGCCCGGGCCGAGGCGCTCGGGCAGGAGTTCGCGCCAGCTCGGTTGCACGCCGCCCAGCAGCGTGAGGAGATCGCGGCCGACCAACTGCTCCGGGGCGCCCCAGACAGCTTCGGTGCCGAGTACACGGCAACGCACCACCGAACCGGTCGGATTCGTGATGAATTGGGCGAACTCGCAAGCGGGTCTCTGGGCGGTGCCGGGGGGAGCGGGTGAAACCGGCGTGGGCGAAGGACTCATCCGGGCGAAAGATTGCGTGCTTTCCGGCAAAAGGGAAGAGCGCGGATGTTTTTCGCGATCGCTTGCGGGCGACCGGCTGCCGTCCGCGGCGAACCGACGCTCAATCGACCACCTGCGCCAAGGACGAGAGGATCGCCTCGTGCATGCGCTCCAGTGGGACCATGCGCTCGGCGGCACCGAGTTCGAAGGCGGCGCGCGGCATGCCGTAGACCACGCAGGTTTCTTCGTTCTGCGCGAAGGTGCGGGCTCCGCGTTGTCGCAATTGCAGCAGGCCCTCGGCGCCATCTTTGCCCATGCCGGTGAGCAGAGCGGCGACAGCGTGCGGCCCCGCGCATTCGACGGCGGACTTGAAGAGCAGGTCGACGGCCGGCCGCTGGTGCCAGACCATCGGGCCGGTGGAAACACGTGCGACATAGCGCGCGCCCTGCCGCTGGACCATGAGGTGGAAATTGCCCGGGGCGACCAGGGCCAGCCCGGGGCGGAACTCGTCGCCGTCCTTGGCTTCGCGCACCTCCATCTGGCAAAGGGCGTTGAGGCGGTCGGCGAAGGCTTTCGAAAAGGTGGCGGGGATGTGCTGGACGATGGCGATCGGGGGGAGGTTGCCCGGCAGGCGTTGCAAGACCTCGCGGATCGCCTCGGTGCCGCCGGTGGAGGCGCCGATGAGAATGAGTTTGCGGGAACCGGAGGGCGGACCTCCGACCACTGGCGGGCGGACCGGCGGCGGTGCGCCTAGGACGGCGCGACGGGGCATCAGGACTGGAGCGGGCGCGGGGCGAGGCGCCGGTTGTACGCGATCGGTGGTGTGGGTGGTGGCCGGCGCGGAGGCGGCCGCAGGGGGCGGTGGTGCGGGGTGCGCACGCGGGCGGGCTTGGGCGGCTGCCTTGATCTTGAGCAGGAGCTGCGGCCCGAGGTCGCCGATCGAGTACGCGGAACCGGGTTTGCCGAGGACTTCGACGGCGCCTTGCTGCATCGCTTCGATCGCCTTCAGGGAACCGGGCTGTGTGAGCGAGCTCATGATGACGACGGGCAGGGGGTGGCGCTCCATGAGGATGCGCAGGAAGGTGAGACCGTCCATGCGCGGCATCTCGAGGTCGAGGGTGATCACGTCGGGTTTGAGCGCGAGGATCTTGTCCTTGGCGATATACGGGTCGATCGCGGTGCCGACCACCTCAATGTCGGGATCGGTGCTGAGCGCATCGGTGACCATGCGGCGCACGGTGGCAGAGTCGTCGACGACGAGGACGCGGATTTTGCGGGCGGGATCGGCCATGGCGCGCGACTCAGGCGGGGAGTTGGTAGATGGCGGGTTTCACCATCTTGAGGCGGTGATGGATTCCGGTGAGGCTCTCGGAGTGGCCCACCATCAGGTAACCGCCGCGGACGAGACGTTCGGAGAGGCGGCGAACGAGTTCCTCCTGCGTGGGGCGGTCGAAATAGATCATCACGTTGCGGCAGAAGATCACGTGGAACGGCTCGGTGAACGGGTAGGCGGGACCAAGCAGGTTCAGGTGGCGGAAGGTGACGCGGTTGGCGACGTCGGGCTTGACGCGATAGTTGCCGTCCTGGGGGCCGACTCCCTTCTGGAAATACTTTTTGATCAGCTCGGGCCGGACCTTGCCGACGCTCTCCTCCGGGTAGATGGCTTCGCGGGCACGTTTGAGGATGCGAGTGGAGATGTCGGTGGCCTCCAGTTGCCATTGCCAGCCGCGTTTGGCGGCGCCGATCTCGGAGAGGAGGATGGCGATCGAATAGACCTCCTCGCCCGAGCTACTGGCGGAACTCCAGACGCGAAATGTCGAGCGCTTGTGCGGGGATTTTTCGTCGGTGAACTCGGGGACCACATGCTTTTCGAGGAAGTCGAAGTGGGCCGGCTCGCGGAAGAAGAACGTGTGGTTGGTCGAGATGACGTCGATCAGGTTGCTCAACTCATCTTCGCCCTCGGGGCGGCGCAGCAGATCGCAGTAGGCCGTGATCGAGGGCAGGGAGAGCGCACGGAGGCGTTTACCGATGCGTGCGGAGACGAGCTCCTGTTTGTCGGAGCCGAGGTTGATGCGGCTGTAGTCGTAGACCAGCGTGCGGATGAACTCGTAGTCCTCCCGTCTTATCATGGTGATAGAGGCTGGGGTTATCGGCGCGGCGGGAGCGGAATGAAGCGCTACGACACACTGTTTCTGCATTTTTGGAGGCGCGGGGATGCCATCGCGCGCTGCCGGGAAGTTTTTGCCGCCTGAGGCGGTTAGCGAGTGGCCGCTTCGGGTTCAGGTGCGGCAATACTCAGAAGACCAGCGACCTACGGCACCGTCGGTTGCTTTGGCACCTGCATTGCTAAACCGGCCGGAGCATGATCGACGCGCTCTTCAGCAACCCGAACTACCAGATCGCCCGCCAGATGCTGGATTCGACGGTGCTTCGGCATCAGGCGATCGCTGCGAATGTCGCCAACGCCGAGACACCCGGCTACAAGCGGATCGATGTGGCGGCAAACTTCGCCGCGCAACTTCAGTCGGCGCTTCAGCGAGGCGGTGTGGCGGAGTTGAAGACGGTAGAACCCCACTTGGTCGAGGATCTTGCGGCGAAGGCCGTACGTCCCGACGGCAACAACGTCGAGATCGAGAAGGAACTGATGCTCCTCAGCCGCAACAGCTCCGACTTCAATTTCCTCACCCAGATCGTCAGCAGCGACATCCGCAGTCTGCGCACCGCGATCACCGGGCGCAACGGCTGACGCTCCGCCCCCATCCCGCCATGGACATCATCCCCGGTATCGAGACGGCCTCCGGCGCCCTACAGGCCCAGCGCACGCGCCTCGACGTGATTGCGCAGAACATCGCCAATGCGCAGACCACGCGCGGGCCCAACGGCCAGCCGTACGCGCGGCAGGTCGTTTCGTTCGAGTCGGAGTTGATCAAGCGCCTGGGCGACAGCGCTACCGCTCCGGCGTTGCGCGGAGTGCATGTCTCACGGGTGACCGCCGACCCGCGCTCGGGACCGATGGTCCACAACCCCTCACATCCCGATGCCGACGCTCAAGGCTTCGTGCGGATGCCCAACGTCAACATGGCGATGGAGATGGTGGACCTGATTTCGGCCACGCGCGCCTACGAGGCGAACCTCTCGGTCGTGAAGGCCGGTCGCGACATGGCGACCAAGACACTCGAAATCGGACGCTGAACCTCCGTTTCGGCAACCCCAAAGCCCGCCCACCATGCTCAGCCCCATCGGAACCTTCAACGCGGCCGCCACCACTCCTCCCGCGATCAATCTCTCCAGGATCGAGCGCAACAACCGGCCCGAGTTCACCGCCAAGACTTCGGAACTCGGCGGAGCGCACCAGTTTGGCAGCCTCTTCACCAAGCTCGTCGACGAAGTCGATTCCACCCGGCAGACCGCGGCCGCCGAGGCCCAGAAGGTCATGCTCGGCAAGTCCGACCAGATCCACAACGCGGTGATCTCCCTGCAGGAATCGTCGCTGGCGCTCGGGCTGATGGTCGAGGTGCGCAACAAACTCGTCGAATCCTATCAGGAACTGATGCGCATGCCGGTTTGAGCCTGCGCGCTGACCCGCTTTGTCCCCACGCATGAAGAATCTCCTCCAATCCCTCACCGCCCTTTGGGGCCACCTCGGTCTCAACCAGCGCGTGTCGTTGGTCATCGCGGCGATGGTCGTCGTCGCGGGACTGGCCGCACTCGTCAGTTGGTCGCGTCGGCCCGACTACCAGCTGCTCTACGGCCGCCTGGGGGAGAAGGATGCCGCGGCGGTCATCAGCTACCTCCAGACCAACAACATCCCGCACCGCATCGAGGCAGGCGGCGGGGCGGTCTTCGTGCCGGCCGAACAGGTCCACCGCCTGCGCATGGATCTCGCCGGCAAGGGCCTGCCGAGCGGGGAGGGCGTTGGCTTCGAGATCTTCGACAAGGGCAATTTCGGCGTCTCCGACTTCGTGCAGCGCACGAACTACGCCCGCGCCCTCCAGGGCGAACTCAGCCGCACGATCTCGCAGCTCGAGGGCGTGCGCGGGGCGCGCGTGCTCATCGTCCAGCCCGAGAACCGGCTCCTGCTCGTCGACCAGTCGATCAAGCCGAGCGCCTCTGTTTTCATCGACCTGGGCGGCGGCCGCATCTCCCCCGAGCAGGTCAACGCCATCCGGCACCTCGTCTCCAACGCCGTGCAGGGCCTGTTGCCCGATGCTGTCGCCGTCGTCGACAACCGTGGCCGGGTGCTCTCCGAGGAGCTCAAGACCGATCCGCTCCTCACCACGGCGTCGAGCCAGATCAAATACCGCCAGAGCGTGGAGGACTATTTCGCCCGCAAGGTCGAGACGATGCTCTCGGCCGCGGTCGGCGCGGGCAACGCGGTCGTGCGCGTGTCGGCCGACGTCGACACCGACGCGACGACGATCGCGGAGGAGAAGTTCGATCCCGAGGGCCAGGTGGTGCGCTCCCAGACTTCCACCGAGGACTCCAGTGCCAGCTCCGAGGCGACCGGTGGCGGCGCGGTGGGCACGGCGGCCAATGTCCCGGCCGAGGCGGCCGCTGCCGGCGGCGCTGCCGGCGGCGCTGCTCCCACGCGCACGGAGCAGAATCGCAAGAACCGCACGACCGCCTACGAGATCAACTCGACCCGCACCTCGATCACGCGCACTCCCGGGGCGATCCGCTCGATCACGGCGGCCGTCTTCCTCAACCAGCGCCTTGGCGGCGATGCCGCGAATCCACAGCCGCAGCCGCGTTCACCGGAGGAGCTCAATGCCTTGCGCCAGCTCGTGCTCAATGCCTTGGGCGTGAAGCTCGCCGCCGGGCAGACCGTCGAGAACGTCGTCGCGCTCCAGGAGGTCGCCTTCCCGGCGGAGCCGCTGGTGGCGCAGGCCGAGCAGATCCGCCAGCAGAACAAGCTCCAGCCGTACATCGACACGGGCGTGAAACTCCTGCCGCTCGTCGCCGCCGGCGTACTGATCATCTTCTTCCTCCGCCGCCTCGGCCGCGAGAAGCCCGAGGCCGTCCCGGTCGAGCTCCTCCGCGAGCTACCGGCGTCGGAGCAGCAGCGGGCCCTCACCGCGGCTTCGGGCAGCATCACCCCCGAGTTGATCAACGAGCTGATCCGCCAGAAGCCGACCAACGTCGGCACTGCGCTCCGCGACTGGGTCGCGATCAACAAGCAGACCTGAGCCATGGCCGACAACGACTCCAACACCGAGGCCGGCGGCGTCGCCCCTATCGCGGACTACGAGAAGTTTTCCCGCGCCAAGAAGCTGGCGATCTTCCTCGTCACCATTGGTCCCGAGTCGGCTTCCGAGCTGATGAAGCACTTCGACGACAACACCGTCGAGGCCGTGACCAAGGAGATGACACAGCTGGGCCTCATCCCGGTCGAGCACCAGCAGGCGGCGATCCGCGAGTTCAGCGGTGTCATCCTCGAGAGCACCAAGGGCGTGCTCGGCGGCACCCCCTACGCGCAGCGCACGCTCGAGCTCGCCAAGGGTGACTTCAAGGCCGCCTCGATCATGGGCCGCGTGGGGCCGAGCGGCACCTCGATCGATGTCATCAAGGACATCGCCGAGATGGAGGGCCGGCAGATCTGCAACCTCATCAAGAGCGAGCAGCCGCAGACCATCGCGTTTGTGCTCTCGTACCTCGAGACACCCAAGGCCGCCGAGATCCTCACGATGCTCAGCCCGGAGATGCGCGAGGAAGTGGTCGAGCGGCTCGGCACGATCGAGAGCACCTCCCTTGAGTTGGTCGGCAAGGTGGTGCGCAGCCTCGGCAAACATTTCGATGTGAAGGCGCGGCCCACGTTCCACCGCAGCGGCGGTGTCCGCAGCGTGGCCGATGTGCTCAACGCGCTCGACAAGGACGTCTCCAAGACCCTCTTGGCGAAGATCGAGGAGCGCAACGCCGCTCTCGGTGCCGCGGTGCGCAAGAAGATGTTCGGCTTCGAGGATCTCAACCGCCTCAGCCTGCAGGACCTGCAACGTGTCATGCGCGAAGTGGACTCCTCGAACCTCGCCGTCTCGATGAAGTCCGCGAGCGAAGGTCTGCGTACCAAGATCTATGGCGCGATCTCGAAGCGCGCCGCCGAGAGCCTCAAGGAGGAGATCGGCATGCTCGGCCCGGTCCGCCTGCGCGATGTCGAGCAGGCCCAGGACGCCATCATCCAGGTGGTTCGCCGTCTCGAGGAAGAAGGCGAGATTACCCTCGAAGCCCAGGAGTCCAATGTCGTTGTCTAAACTCGTCGTCTTCGACCGCCCGCTCCACGGCGCCACCGCCGTGACGCGGTCCCGCACCCGGCAGCTGAGCGAGGCCGAGCTCATGGATATCCGCGAGCAGGCCCGCCGCGAGGGTGCGGAGGATACGCGCCGTTTCGCCGATGCGCAGATGGTCGAGATGCGCACCGATGTGCAGCAGCTCAACGAGAGCCTGTTCGAGGCGCTGCGGCAGGCGGAAGCCCGCCTCACCGACCAGGTGCGCGCTGCGTTGCCGGGTTTGGCCGTCGAGATCGGGCGCCGTCTGCTCGCGGGTTGGGATCCGCCGGCCGAGGTGGTGGCCAGAATCTGCCACGATGCGCTCGACGAGCTTTTTCCGGAGACGAGCGGGCTCGAGCTCGTGATCTCCGCGCGCGATGCCGACCTGCTCGCGAAGCTCAGCCCGGCGTGGACCGCCGAGTTCCCCGGACTGAAGATCACCACCGACCCCAATCTCCATCCCGGCGACTGTCTCGTGCGCAGCCGTTTCGGCGTCGTCGACGCCCGCGGTTCGACCCGGTTGCGCGCGCTGCAGGAGAACATGGCGCACGCCTGACCTCGCCCAACTCCCACCCAACCGTGAGCACCAACCTCGAACCATTCGTCCACGATCTTGCCGCCCGAATCCAACGTACCGTGCCGACCGAACGCGCGGGCCGCGTGACCGGGGTGGCGGGCCTGATCGTCGAGGCCGACGGCCCCAACGTCGGATTGGGCGATATCTGCCTGATCAAGTCCGAGCGCGACGGCTCGACGTTGCAGGCCGAGGTCGTGGGCTTCCGGCATCACACCGTGCTGCTCATGCCGCTCGGCGACATGGAGGGGCTCCATGCCGGCTGCAAGGTCATCGCCGGCGAGCGCCCGCTGCTCCCCGAGCCGGGCCCCTCCCTGCTCGGCCGCGTGCTCGACGGCCTCGGCCGGCCGATCGATGGCGGCCGCTTCCTGCCGCCGGTCGTCCCGACGTCCAGCACCCGTCCCAACGCCCTGCGCCGCGAACGCATCCACGATGCCATTCCGACGGGCATCCGCGCCGTCGACACCTTCATCCCGCTCGGCAAAGGCCAGCGCGTGGGCCTCTTCGCCGGCTCGGGCGTCGGCAAGTCGACCTTGCTCGGCATGATGGCGCGCGGGGTGCAGGCCGATGTGGTCGTGGTGGGGCTGGTCGGCGAACGCGGCCGCGAAGTGCGCGAGTTCCTGGAGAAGGACCTGGGGGAGGAGGGCCTGAAGCGCAGCGTTGTCGTGGTGGCGACCTCCGACCAGCCGGCGCCGCTGCGCGTGCGTAGCGCGTTCACGGCGACGGCCATCGCGGAGTCCTACCGCGAGCAGGGCCGCAGCGTGCTGCTGCTGCTCGACTCCGTCACCCGTTTCGCCATGGCGCAACGCGAGATCGGCCTGGCGGTGGGCGAGCCGCCGGCGACGCGCGGCTACACACCGTCGGTTTTCTCCCTGCTGCCGCGGCTGCTCGAGCGCGCCGGCACCAGCGAACACGGGGCGATCACCGCGC
>JAEXPL010000324.1 GCA_023446865.1 Verrucomicrobiota bacterium
CCGCTGCACAGACCCGCGGCCGGGGCCGGTTTGGTCGCGTCTGGCACAGCCCCGCCGGCACCGGGAATCTCTACCTCTCGTTCGCCTTCCGCCCCGGGCTTCCGCCCGAGCGCATGCACCTTTTCACGCTCTGGATGGGCCTCAACCTCTGCGAGCTGCTGGCCACCACCACCGGCACGGCGCCGCAGCTCAAATGGCCCAACGATCTCCATTTCGGCGAGCGCAAGGTCGGCGGCATGCTCACCGAGGCGCGCATCGACGCCGACACCATCCGCGAACTCGTCTTCGGCCTCGGCCTCAACGTCGCCACTCCCGCCTCCGCCTGGCCGCGCGAGATCGCGCCCCGCGCCACCTCCCTCGCCTGCCAGGCCGGCCGCCCGCTCGACCTCAACGACACCGCGGCCGCCCTCATCGGCCGGGTGCTCGCCGCCTACGCGCACTTCATTGTCCGCCCGCCGCGCGACGAGATCGCCGACCTCTGGAAACGCCACGATCTCCTCGCCAGTCGCCATATCACCGTCGTGCAGGGCAACGAGACGCACACCGGCACCGCTCGCGGCATCGACGACGAAGGCGCCCTCCTCCTGCGCACCGCCGCCGGCCGCACCCTGCGTTTCCGCGCCGGCGAGGTCACGCTCCGCAAGGAGTGACCAGCCTCCGCACCCGCGTTGATTTCCGGCCCCCCCACAAAGAGGGCTCGGGCGCCGGGAGGTCGAGGTCCAGGGCGCAAATATCGCCCCACAACACCCGCGTCGCGGTGTAAACAGAATGTCAACTTGTGATTGCTCCAGAGCCGGTGTCTGGCAGCCTTCCCTCCGCAAACCCAAGCCAAACCCAATCCATTATGCCTACTACACGCATACGCCAGCTGACGCTCGGCCTTCTCCTGGGCGCCTCCGCCCTGTTCGCCACCACGACAAGTCACGCCCAGTTGCTCGCCTTGGATTTCCCGGCAAACTCCGCTGATGCGGGTGACAACGGCGACTGGACGCTCGGCTATTCCTTTCGCGTCCTCACCCCGATCACCGTAACGGGCTTGGCGTATTGGGACAGTGCCTCCGACGGTCTCGTGAACACCCACTCGGTCGGCCTCTGGACCACCGGTGGCAGCTTGCTGTCCTCCGCCTCCTTGCCCGCCGGCACCTCCGCGTCCCTGATCGGTGAGTGGCGCTACACAAACGTGACCCCGATTACCCTCGGTCTCGGAGACTATGTCGTTGCCGGCTCCCACACCACCGGAGGCGACGTCTATTCGTACGACCCGCCGTCGCACACGATCGCGCCGGAGATTCTCTTCCTCGCTAATAGCTACATCGAAGGGATTGGCTTGAACTTCCCGACCGATTCCGACTCCAGCATCGGCTATTTCGGCGGCAACTTCCTGTATCGAACTGGCGGTGGCGCTGTGCCCGAGCCGTCGACCTACGGTCTGTTGGCTGCGTTCGCGCTGGTCGGTCTGGTCGCCGCACGCCGCCTGCGCCGCTAAGGCAGTCGCGACGATCAGTCCGCTTTCCCGAGCCGGAGCCCTGTGCTCCGGCTTTTTCTTCTCCTCCTGCGCACCGCCGCCGGCCGCACCCTGCGTTTCCGCGCCGGCGAGGTCACGCTCCGCAAGGAGTGAGGCGAGGCACCGCGCCTTTCCCGCCAGAAACCCCTTGGCGCGCGGCGTTCCGCCCTCGTACAATGCCCGCATTCCGATGAGCGGCCCCGCGCCCGTAAACACCATTGAGGTCCAGCAGCTTGTTAAGGCCTACGCCGGCGTCACCGCCGTCAACGGCATCTCGTTCACCGTGCGCCGCGGCGAGGTGATCGGTTTCCTGGGGCCCAACGGTGCCGGCAAGAGCACCACGATGCGCATCCTCACCGGGTTCCTCCCCGCGACCTCCGGGTTCGTGAGCGTCTGCGGCGTGCCGGTCGCGAGCCGGCCCGAGGAGGTGAAACGGCATATCGGTTACATGCCGGAGAACAACCCGCTGCCCGAGGACGTGCGCGTCTCCGAGTACCTCGCGTTCCGCGGCCGCCTCAAGGAACTCTCCGGCAAGCGTCTCCGCACCCGCATCGACACCGTCGTCGAGCTCTGCGACCTCAAGCGCATCCGCCACCGCATCATCGGCAAGCTCTCCAAGGGCATGCGCCAGCGCGTCGGCATCGCCGAGGCCATCCTCGCCGAGCCCGACCTGTTGATCATGGATGAGCCCACCATCGGGCTCGACCCCCACCAGATCATCATGATCCGCGACCTCATCGTCGGCCTGCGCGGCCGCATGAGCGTGATCATTTCCAGCCACATCCTCCCCGAGATCGAGGCGACCTGCGACCGCGTGATCATCATCAACCAGGGCCGCGTCGTCGCCTCCGGCACGCCCGACGACCTGCGACGCGAATTCCTCGGCCGCGCCAACTACCGCCTCGAGGTCGCCGGCGAGACCGAGATCCTCCGCAGTGCCCTCGCCGCCCTGCGCCCGGGCCTCGCGCTCGACGCCGTCGACGGCCCCGACGCCCAAGGATTCACCACCTACGAGGTCGCCAGTCCCGATACCGACGACCTTGGCGAGCCGCTCGTCCACGCCCTCGCCACGACCCCCGGCCTGCGCCTGCGCGCCTGCGCCCGCACCGAAGCCTCGCTCGAGCACGTGTTCCTCGCCGCCACCCGTCGCTCCTGGGACGCGACGCTCGAAGACAAGAAGGCTGGCAAGAAAACCTGAACCCCGGCGCCGCGCTCACGGTCGGCCCCCTTCCCAGCCGCGTACCGCAGCGATAGCGAGGAACGCGGCGAAAGAGGCCAAAGGCCGACCCACCACTCACCAATCACCGCACACCGTCCACTGTCCACCCAGCCGCGTACCGCAGCGATAGCGAGGAACGCGGCAAGGGAGGCCCAAGGCCGACCCGCCACCGCCCACCGTTTCTCCACCGCTCACCGATGCGCCATTTCTTCACCCTCTTCTGGCATGAGGTGCGGATGCTCTTCCTGAGCGCCAGCACGTACATCGCCGCTGTCGTCTTCCTGGGGTTCATGGGGTTCATCTTCATGCGCATCCTCCAGGACTACGCCGGCACGCCGCAGGACACCTCGCCCGCGATCGCCTTCTTCGGCCTGTTCTTCCTGCCCGTCTGGGTGATGGTGCCGCTGCTCACCATGAAGAGCCTCGCCGAGGAGCGCCGTTCCGGAACGTTGGAGACACTGCTGACCGCCCCCGTCAACACCGCCGAGGTCGTGCTCGCGAAGTTCTCCGCCTCCTACCTGCTCTACCTCCTCCAGTGGCTCTCGACGCTCGGCTTCGTCTTCGTCCTCCACCATTTCGCCCGCGATCCGCGACTCCTCGACCCCGGCCCGCTGGTCGGCGGCTACCTGTTCATCGCGGTCAGCGGCCTGCTCTACACCGCCATCGGCACGCTCGCCAGCGCCTTGGTGCGTTCGCAGGCCGTTGCCGGCATCGTGTCGTTCGCCGTGATCTTCGCCCTCACCCTCGGCCTGCGGCTGATCGGCGGCCTCGACCTCCTCCAGCAGGATAACCTCGGCGGCATGCGCGAGACCATCGCCGCCGTCGACGTCTTCCGCCACCTCGAGGATTTCACCCGCGGTGTCGTCGACACCCGCCAGATCGTCTTCTACTTCACCGGCACCGCCCTCGCGCTGATCCTCAGCATCCTCGGGGTCGAAGCCAAGATTCTGCGCAGCTGACATGCACTGGCCCGACAGCTTTCAAGCCAACCGCCGCCTCCGCACCGCCAACCTGGTGCTGCAGGCGATCCTCTTCCTGACCCTTTTCGGCGGGATCAACTTCCTCGCGCTGCGCTACACGTGGCGCTTCGACCTCACCCGCAACCGCTTCTTCTCCCTCTCCGCCGAGACCCGCTCCTACCTCGACCAACTGCGCGACCCCGTGCAGATCGTCGTCGCCTACGACGCGCAGCCCGAGAACGAGGAGGACGCCCAGGCCCGGCGCGACGTCACCAGCCTCGTGCGTGAGTACGTCCACGCGGCCCGGTCCGGCGGCCGGTCGCTCATCACGAGCGAGGAGCTCGACGTCTATCGCGACACCCGCCGCGCCGCCGCCCTCGGCATCGCCGGCCGCAACGTCGTCGTCTTCGTCTGCGGCGAACGCCGCCGCTATGTCGGCCGCAGCGACCTCTACCAGATCGAGGACGGCCAGAAACGCGCCTTCATCGGCGAGCGCGCCTTCACCGCCGCCATCCTCGACGTCACCGCCTCCGCCAAGCAGAAGTTGTATTTTCTCACCGGGCACGGCGAGATGGAGCCCGGCTCCGTCGCCGCCGACCGCGGTCTCTCCCAGCTGCGCGACGAGCTGCGTGCCCGCAACTACGACATCGACCTCCTCGACCTCGCCAAGACCCGTCGCATCCCCGACGACGCCGCGCTCCTGCTCGCGATCGGCCCGCGCACCCCGTTTCTCCCCGAGGAACAGGACCGGCTGCGCGAGTTCGCCGCCGCCAAGGCAGGGCGCGTGCTCCTCGCCCTCGAGCCGACCAACACCCCCAACCTCGGCCTCGCCCAGCTACTGCTCGACTGGGGCGTGCGCGCCGAAGACGTTCTCCTCGTCGAGCCCAACGAGCAGAACCGCTCCGAGGGCGGCGACATCATCTTCCGCCACTTCGCCGTCCATCCCCTGACCAAGATCTTCGTCGACAACCAGATCACGATCATGTCCGGCATGGTCCGCGTCGTCCGCCCCGAGCCCAACCGCGCGCCCGACGCCACGCTCAAGATCGCCTCGCTCGTCGGCGCCTCGCCCAACGCCTGGGGCGAACGCACCTGGCGCCACGCCTCCACCGCCACCTTCGACTTCGGTTCCGACCTGAAGGGCTCCGCCAACGCCCCGTCGCTCCCCGTCGTGGTCGTCTCCGAGCGCGCCACCGCCGCCAACCTCCCCTTCAGCGTCCGCGGCGGCCGCCTCCTCACCTTCGGCATGGCCGACATCTTCAGCAACAGCCGGCTCGACGGCGGCAACCTTGTCCTCGTCCGCAACGCCATCGACTGGGCCACGGAGCGCGATGCCCAGCTCAACATCCCGCCGCGCCCCGTCGCCAAATTCCAACTCGCCCTCAGTCAGACCGAGCTCAACCGCCTCCGCCTCGGCCTGATGTTGATCGTGCCCGGCGCCGTCGCGCTCCTCGGCCTCTTCGTCTACTGGTCCCGCCGCTCCTGAGCGGCCCGCGGATCCCTCGCCCACCTTCACCGGCTACCGTTCACCGTCCACCGGCCACCATTTCCCGCCATGCGCACCAAGGTCACCCTCGTTCTCCTCTTCCTGAACGTCGCGCTCTTCTACGCCATCTTCCAGTTCGTCATCTGGCCCGACAAGCCGGTCGAGCACAGCCGCAAGGTCCTGCCCCGCCAGATCGCCGCACTCGACCGCCTCGAAATCCGCCGCTCCGATACCGCCACCACGCTCAAGCTCGAGAAGCGCGGCGACACCTGGTTCCTCGGCGCTCCCTACGACTGGCCCGCCGACCGCAACGTCGTCGACCGCCTCCTCAACGAACTGCTCCTGCTCGAGAACGAGACCAGCTTCGCCGTCGATAAGCTCGCCGATACCGGCCAGAAGCTCGCCGACTACGGCCTCGACCCCGCCGCCGTCGTGCTCCAGCTCGACGTCGGCTCCCAGGTGTTCGAGCTCAAGATCGGCGTCGCCACCCGCGTCCAGAACCGTCTCTACGTCCTCGATCCCGATGGCTCGCGCGTCCATGTCGTCGGCCGCAGCATCGCCGACGCCCTCAGTCTCGGACCCGACGAACTCCGCGACACGTCGCTGGTCGACATCCCCGTCTTCGAGGCCCGTTCCCTCGCCGTGCAGCTTCCCGCACCGTCCAACCTCCGGGTCCGCCTCGCCCGCACCGGCGCGCGCTGGATGCTCGAGTCGCCCATCCAGACCCGCGCCGACAAGAACGCCGTCGAGCTCTCGCTCGGCCGCATCCGCGAGCTGCGCGTCGCGGCGTTCCGCGATTCGGCCGACCCGCGGGTCACCGGACTCGACAATCCCTCCCTGCGCGTGACGGTCGAAGGCAACCAGCGCCGAGCCATCCTCCTGCTCGGCGCTCCGGTGACCACCGAGACCAAGCCCGGGGTCAGCCGGGCCGAGACCGAGCTGTACGCGAAACTCGAGGACCGTGTCGGCGTCTTCTCGGTGAACGTGCCCGATGTGCTGCTGGAATCGTTGCGCAACGCCCAAAGCGAAATGCGCGACCGTCGCCTCCTCGACTTCGAGCCCACCCGTCTCACCACCATTACCCTCACCGCCCCCGGGCAGCCCGAGGTCTCGCTCCAGCGCCTCGAGACCGGCGCGTGGCAGGTGCTTTCGCGCCAGGGCACCGAGTCCACCGCGCCCCACCCCGCCGCCCCGGCGATTGTCGCCCGGCTGGTGGAACAACTCGGCCAACTCCGCGCCACCTCCTTCCTCAGCGCCGCCCCCTTCCCGGCCGACCTCGAAAAGTGGGGATTCAACCGGCCCGAACGCGAAGTCACCCTCGCCCTCGTCGCCGAACCACCCGCGCCCGCCGGCACCGTGAGCCTGCAGCTCGGCGTCACCGAGCCGGAGGCCGCCGCTCCGCTCACCTACGCACGCCTCGCCGACAACCAGTTCGTCTACCGCGTGCGTGCTTCGGTTCTCGACGAGTTGCCCGTCGTCGCCCGGCACTATCGGCTGCGCACCCTGCGCGAACTGCCGCCCGGTGCGCGCATCACCGGCCTCGTTCTCAAGCGCCTCGCCGACAATTCCACCGTGTTCACCCGCGCCCTCGCCGCCGGCCAGACGTGGGAAACCGCACTCGCCGACACGCCAGCAACAGAGCAGACCGCCGTGAAACAGCTCCTTGCCGAACTCCGGAGCCTGCGCGCCCGGGACTTTGTGCGCGACAGTTTCTCCGCCGCCCCCGAGATCGGCGGGCAACCCCGGCCGTGGGCCTATCAGCTCGATGTATCCATTGCGCTCAGCGGCGCCGGCGAGGGCGAACAACTCACGGTGTCGACCCTGATGCTCGGCGAACGCGAAGGAGGCACCTCGCTCCTCGTCGGTTCCGCGGAGTTCAACACGATCTTCCACGCCACGCAGCCCCTCCTCGACTCCCTCTTCGCCCTCACCTTCGGGGCACGCGATCCCGGGCCGCCTCCGCCCGCCGATCCCGGACCGACCGCGCCGACGCCACAGCAGTGAGCGTTCCGGAACTCTCGAGCTGTGCGCCGAGGCGAGACGAACGTGCAGGGAGACCATCCCGCGCTGCGCGCCGGTTTTCTCCCATCGGTCCGTTGCTTTTCGGCGCCGGCTAAACACCATGCCGGAGTAGTCATGGCGAGTTTCCCCACTAGGCCGGATTCGGCTGCCCCACCGGATCGCTCGTTACCCGCTCAACCGTCGAAACGATCGTCCCTTCTGCAAAGCTGCGGGCTCGCTTTCGCGTTGGGCTGCTCCGCCGTCGCCACCCTCGCGGCACCGCCGCCCCCGGAAGCGCCCGACATCCTCATCATCAACTCCTACGGTCCGGGCTACGACTGGAGTGACGACGAAACCACCGGCATCCAGCGGGTCATGCTCCAGCGCTACGTCGACCTCGAGCCGGTCATTCAGTACCTCGACGCCAAACGCTTCCCCGATCCTGCGCGGGAACGCGCGCTGCTCGACGATCTCGTCGCCAAGACTCGCGCCCGTCCGCCTCGCCTCGTCATCACCCTCGACAACGTCGCCTTCGACTTTGCGCTGCGGCATCGTGCGGTGTTGGGCGACGATGTGCCGCTCGTCTTCGGCGGCCTCAACCGGTTCACCCCGGACATGATCGCCGGCCAGCGCAACATCACCGGCGTGTCCGAGGAAACCGATTTCAGCGGCACCTTCGAACTCATCCGCGCCCTCACCCCGGACACCAGACGCATCCTCGTCATCGGCAACCAGACCGAAAGCAGCGTCGAAAAGCGCCGTGCGCTCGAGGCCGTCCTGCCGCACTATGCCGGCCGGTATTCTTTCGGTTTCTACGAGGATTGGACCGACGCCCAGCTCATCGATCGGATCTCGACGCTCCCCAACGGCACGGTCGGCCTCATCCTCGATGTCACCCGCGACGCCGCCGGCACCGACAACTACAACAGCGCCGCCTTCAGCACCGAACTCGCCACCCGTACCCGCGTCCCCATCTTCATCACCTCGCGACCGCCCGGAGCGCACGACTGGAGCGTCGACGAGTGGGATGGGCTCGGCGGAGGGCTCGTCGTGGCCGACCTCCACGGCGCGAAGGTCGGCGAGCTCGCGCTCCGCGTGCTGGCCGGCGAACGCGCCGACGCCATCCCGGTGGTCCGGTACTCGCCGCAGCGCCTCGAGGTCGACTACCGCCACCTCCGGCGCTTCGGCATCCCGCTGAGCCGGGTGCCTCCCGGTACGCTGGTGCTCAACAAGCCCACCCACTTCTACCAGATTCACCGCACCCCGTTGCTGATCGCCGCCACGGTCTTCCTCGTGCTCTGCGGCATCATCACCGCGCTGCTCGTCAACATCCTCCTCCGCCGCCGCGCCGAGACCGCTCTCCGCCGCACTGAGGAGCAGTTGCGTTCGGCCCAGAAGATGGAGGCGATCGGACGGCTGGCCGGCGGCGTCGCCCACGACTTCAACAACATCCTTCAGGTGATCCGCGGGCACGCCGGCTTCGTCCAGGAGTCCCCGACCCTCGCCGCCGCCGATCGCGAGGACATCCAGACGATCCTGGATGCATCCCAACGGGCCGCGCAGCTCACCCGCCAGTTGCTGGTTTTCAGCCGCAAACAGACGCTCAATCCGGAGCCGCTCGACCCGAACGTCCTGATCGAGGACATGGCCAAGATGTTGCGTCGCGTTCTCGGCGAGCACATCGAGCTCCGCGTCGAACCCCTTCCCGCCCAGGTCATCATGCTCGCCGACAAGGGCCAGCTCGAGCAGGTGCTGCTCAATCTCTGCCTCAACGCCCGCGACGCGATGACCGACCGCGGCCGCATCGAGATCGCCCTCAGCCAGACCACCTGCACCGCCGCGGATTGCGAGCACAGCACGGACCTGAAGCCCGGCGAGTATCTTGTTCTCAAGGTCACGGACAACGGCAGCGGGATGCCCCGCGAGGTCCTCGACCGGTTGTTCGAGCCGTTCTTCACCACAAAGGCGCCAGGCAAGGGCACCGGGCTCGGCCTCTCGGTCGTCTACGGCATCGTCCGCCAGCACGGCGGTGCCATCCGCGTCTACAGCGAGGTGGGCAGCGGCACCGTTTTCCGCATCATGATTCCACTGGTCTCGACCGAGCTCGAGCCCGCCACCATCGCCACGATCGAGGAGTATCCCCGCGGCCACGGCACCATCCTGCTCGCCGAGGACGACCCGCACGTGCGCGAGATCGGGCTGCGAATCCTCAGTCGCAGCGGCTTCGAGGTGCTCCCTGCCTGCGACGGCGCCGAGGCCATCGATCTCATTGTCCGTCATCAGCAGTCCATCCGCCTCGCCGTGCTGGACGTGCTCATGCCCCAGAAGAGCGGGCGCGAGGTCCACGACTTCATCAAAGCCCACCACCCCGAGATCCCGGTGGTCTTTTGCAGCGGCTACACCGCCGAGATGCTACCGCCCGGCACCGCGCCCGACCCCGGCCTCACGCTCATCAACAAGCCCTACGCAGCCAACGAACTCCTGTCCGTCGTCCACCGGCTGCTCGGGCGTTGAGCAAGGCAGCACGGGCCGCAGTCCGTCCCGAGCACGTAACCGCGACACCGCCGCGCAAAGTGCAGCGCCTCCTCAGCCGATCAGCTTCTCGTAGTCGGCCGGCGCAAGCAGGCCTTCGAGTTCGGCGGCATTGGCCGGCTGCAGCTTGAGCATCCAGCCCTCGCCGTGCGGATCCTTGTTCACCGTCTCCGGCGCGGCGTTGAGCGCCTCGTTGATCGCCAGCACCGTGCCCGCGAGCGGAGCGTACAGATCGGACGCGGCCTTCACGCTCTCGACGACCCCGAAGCTCTCGCCGGTCTTGAGCGCGGCCCCCACCTTCGGCAGTTGCACGAAGGTGATGTCGCCAAGGCTGTTCTGGGCGTAGGCCGTGATGCCGACGAGCACCGAGCCATCGGGCTGGCGCTTCGCCCATTCGTGGGATTTCGCGTACTTGCAGTCGGAGGGAACGGACATGGGAGGAAAGGAGTTCAGTTTTTCGCCGGGAGCGTGACGAAGGGCGGTTTGACCGGCGTGAGTTTGATGGCGGTGCCCCGCACGTCAACGGAGAGCTCGCCGGCGTCGCTCTTCACGAGCGCGGAACCGATCGCCTCGTTCAGCACCGGGGAAAGCGTGCCCGACATCACCTCGCCCACCGGGCCGGAGGCGTCGACCACGGGAGTGCCGGCGCGGATGATCCGGCGGTCGCCGGTCTTGAAGAACACGATCCGGCTCGGCAGCCCGGCGGCCTTCTGCGCGCGCAGGGCGTCGCGGCCGATGAAGTCGGAGGCCTTGTCGAGCTTCACCACCCAGCCGAGCCCGGCCTGGAGCGGCGAGATCTTGTCGGAAATCTCGTGCCCGTAGAGCGGATATCCCGCTTCGAGGCGGAGACTATCTCGTGCGCCGAGGCCGGCGAGCTCGAGCCCGTGCGGTTGGCCGGCGGCGAGGATGGTCTCCGCGAGTTTCACCACGTCGGCCGGACGGCAGAACAACTCGTAGCCGTTCTCGCCGGTGTAACCGGTGCGGGCGATCAGGCACTCGGCACCGGCGACAACGCCGGGCGCGCAGTGATAGTACTTGAGCGCACCGAGATCGGCGGAGCTCAGCGGCTGCAGGATCGCGACCGAGGCCGGGCCCTGCAGCGCAAGCAGCGCGAAGTCGTCGGAGAGGCTGCGCACCGTACAGTTGAAGCCGGCGGCGTGCTGCGTGATCCAAGCGACATCCTTCTCGGTGTTGGAAGCGTTGACGCAGACGAGGAAATCCTGCGCGCCCCGGCGATAGATGATCAGGTCGTCGACCACGCCGCCGTCGGGCTGGCACATCGTCGAATAGAGCACGCGACCGGGGAAGAGCTTCGAGACGTCGTTGGTGACGAGGTGGTCGAGGAAACGCACCGCCTCGGGTCCGGTGACCTCGACCTCGCCCATGTGGCTCACATCGAAGAGCCCGGCCTTCTGGCGGACCACGCGGTGCTCCTCGAGGATGCTGCGGTACTGCACCGGCATCTCCCAGCCGCCGAAATCGACGAAGCGGGCGCCGTGCTGCTGGTTGAAGGCGAAGAGCGGGGTGCGTTTGAGGTCCGGCATGAGGCGACCAGTGCACGCCCCGGCGCGCGCACCGGCAAGGAACTTTTCGGCGCGCTGCCGTCTACTCGAACCGCAACGCCTCGATCGGGTCGAGCCGCGCGGCTTTGCGGGCGGGATAGTAGCCGAAGACCACGCCGATCCCCGCGCAGAACACCAGGCCGATCACGATCCAGAGCAACGGAATCGTCGCCTCGCCGGCCATGAACATGCCGAGCGCGTTGCCCGCACCGACGCCGAGGACGATCCCGGCCACTCCACCGAGCAGCGAGATGACGATGGCCTCGATCAGGAACTGCCGCAGGATCGCGCGCCGCTGGGCGCCGAGGGACTTGCGAACACCGATCTCCTTGGTGCGCTCCGTCACGCTCACCAGCATGATGTTCATGATACCGACCCCGGCCGCGAGCAGCGCGAACAGGCTGATCACAAACGCGCCCGTCTTGATGATCCCGGTGGCGTTGTTGAACATCTCGATCAGCGAGTCGTTCGAGACGATGTCGAAGTCGTTCGGATCCTCCGGGTCGAGCCCGCGCGCCAGCCGCATGGCCCCGATGGCGTGATTGAAGGTGTCGTCGAGCTCGGCCTGGCTGCGCGCCTGCACGCTGATGCCGATCGAGCGGCCGGCGCGACCATAGACCGCGAGGAAACGCGTGATCGGCAGCACCAACAGATTGTCCTGACTCTGCCCGAACATCGGGCCTTTCGGGGCGAACGTGCCGACAACGAGGTACGTCTGCCCATCCATGCGGATGCGCTTGAGGAGCGGATCCTCGCCGGGGAAGAGCCGAGTCACGAGATCCGCCCCGAGGACACAGACAGCGCGGCCGTAGGTGGTGTCCTCCTTGGTGAGGTTGCGTCCACGGTCGATCTGGAAGTCCCGCACCGCGGTGAAATGCTCATCGGTGCCGATGAGCGTGTTGTTCGGATTGGTCTTCCGGTCGAGGTACACCGCCTGCCGGCCGCCGCGGCGGATCATGAGGCCGACGGTCGCCTTGGTGTCCTCCATCAACTCGCGGAAACGCTCCGCCTGCTCGAGGGAGACATCGCGCCGGTTCGTGAACTGGCCGTGGTGTCCGCCGCCCATGATCGCGGGATACTTCGAGATGACAAAGCTGTTCGCCCCAAGGATGTTCAGGTTCGACTCGATGGTCTTCTGGATCGTGGCGATCACGGTCATCACGCCGATCACCGAGAAGACACCGATGGCGATGCCCGACATCGTGAGGAACGAGCGCAGCTTGTGGGCGCCCACGGCGGTCAACGCCATGCGGACGATCTCGCTCAGGGGCATGCCGCCGGCCCTATTCATAACGCAGAGCCTCCACCGGATCCAAACGGCTCGCCGACCACGCCGGAGCGAAGCCGGAAAGCACGCCAACCACCGTCGCCGCGCCCATGGCGAAGAACATCAGTACCGGAGAAAACGTCACCGGCAGCGCCGGGAAGGCGACCTTCACCAGCGCAGTCAGCAAGAGAGTGATCGCGAGGCCCACCCCGCCACCGGCGAGCGAGATCGAGGCCGCCTCGACGAGGAACTGCAGGAGGATCGTGCGGCGCCGCGCGCCGAGCGCCTTGCGGGTGCCGATCTCCCGCGTGCGCTCCTTCACACTCACGTAGGTGATGTTCATGATGCCGATCGCACCCACGAAGAGCGCCAGCCCGGTGATGCCGAGCCCGGCGATCGCGAGGCCGTTGCGGATCGGGTCGAGCTGTTTCTTCACGCTATCCTGGGTGTTGACCTCGAAGTCCTCGGGGCGCTCGGGCGGCACCTGACGGATGCGCCGCATCAGCCCGATCAGTTCCCAACGCGCGTCCTCGGCACGGGCGAGGTCGACCTGCACGCGGATCTCGGCGCCCTCCGTCTGCCGGGTGAACAGCCGCCGCAGGGCGGGCAACGGGATCGAGACATTCGAGTCCCAACTCCACATCCCGAGAAACGACCCTTGCCGCTCCATGACGCCCACGACCGTGAAGTTCTGCCCCTGCAGGCGGATCTGCTGGCCAAGCGGCGATTGGTTGGGGAAGAGCGCCTTGGCGACATCGAAACCGAGCACGACGACATTCCGCCCCGCGCGCGATTCCGCTTCGTTGAAAAACCGGCCTTCCTTCACCTCCGCCTTCGACATGCGCGGCAACTCGGAGGTGGTGCCGAGGGTGTAGATGCCGTTGAGGGAATAGTCGCCGCGGTAGATCTTGGTGAAGACCGAATCGGCCGGCACGGCCAGCTTCAATGCCGTGCCCGGCGTGCGCGCGACGTACTCGTTGATCTGGTCGGCGTACTCGGTGCGGATCTTCTGCCGGTTGCGGAAGTTCCACCAGTCCTCGACATCGCGCCATGGCCACTTCGTCACGTAGAGGACATCGTCGCCGATGATGGCGAGGCTGTTGTTGACGCCCTTGTCGATGCCGCCGATCGCCGTGCCCATGAGCGTGACGGCCAGGATGCCGATGATCACGCCCAACGCCGTGAGGAAGGAGCGCGTGCGATTCGCCCGGATCTGCTGCGTGGCGATCCGGATGGACTCTGTGAGCTCGAAAATGAGGCGTTTCACGTCGATGGCTGGACCGGAATCACACGCCGACCGCGCGGTCGCTTTCGACCACGCCGTCGCGCAGGCGCACGATGCGTCGGGCGTGGCGGGCGATGTCCTCCTCGTGGGTCACGAGGATGATCGTGTTGCCCCGATCGTAGAGGATCTCGAGCAATGCCATGATCTCGTCGCCGGTTTTCGAATCCAAGTTGCCGGTCGGCTCGTCGGCGCGGATGATCGAGGGATTGTTCACCAGCGCACGGGCGATGGCGACGCGCTGCCGCTGGCCGCCGGAGAGTTCGTTGGGCTTGTGGTGCATGCGGTCGCCCAGCCCCACGGCGCGCAACGCGCTCGCGGCGCGTTCGCGGCGCTGCGCCGCCGGCACCCCGGCGTAGATCAGGGGCAGCTCGACATTGCGCAGGGCGTCGCTGCGCGGGAGCAGGTTGAACGTCTGGAAGACGAAGCCGATCTCACGGTTGCGGATGTCGGCCAGCTCGTCATCGCCCATGTGGGCGACGTTGCCGCCGTTGAAGAAGTAGTCGCCGGCCGTCGGCGTATCCAGGCATCCGACCATGTTCATCATCGTCGACTTGCCGCTGCCAGACGGGCCCATGATGGCGAGGTACTCGTTGCGGTGGATCTTGAGGTCCACGCCGCGCAGCGCACGGATGACCTGGTCGCCCATCTTGTAGACCTTGGTGATGCCGCGGATCTCGATGACCAGCGGCCCGGGCGGGCGCACCGGGCGGGGCGCTGGCGCGGGTTGGGAAACGATGGAACTCATGCGCGGCGCCTGGCTCAGGGTTTCTTCGGCTCGTCCTTGGACTCCGGCTTCGCCTCGGACTTCTTCTCGCCAGCCTTCACGTCCTTCTTCGCCGGTTGGATCGTGATCGCGCTGCCGGCCTTCAGGGTCTGGGTCACGGCGCGATACGGGCCGGTGATGACCTCGTCGCCCTCCTTCAGGCCGCTGATGATCTGGGTGTGGGTGTTGTCCATCAGGCCGGTCGTGACCTTGCGCAGTTCGGCTTTCGCACCGGCGCGGAGGAACACGATCCGCTGCAGATTCTCGCGATCGAGGCGCTCCTGCTCACGGCGCTGCGCGTCGTTGACGGCGGTGGCCGCGCCTTCGTTCTGGGACTGGGCCGCTTCGGCGGTGCGCTGCTTCTGCACCTCCTCGGTGGTGCGGTTGTCGTCCTTCGTGCGCACGACCACGCACTGGCTGGGCACCGCCACGACATCGGCGGCGGTCTGCGTCACGATATCGGCGGTGGCGCTCATGCCGGGACGCAGGCGCACTCCCGGCTCGTTCACGCTGATGCGCACCTCGAAATTGGTCACTTCATCGGCCGAGCCCGACCCGGAGGTGCGGGCAGTATTGGCGATCTCGCGAACGACACCGACGAGCTCGCGCCCCTGAAAGGCATCGACCCGCACGCGCGCCTTGTCGCCGATCTTCACGTTGATCACGTCATTCTCGTTCACGTTCACGCGCACTTCCATCCGCTCGAGGTCGGCGACGCGCATGATCTCGGTGCCGGCAAAGCTGCCGGTGGCGACCACCCGCTCGCCGAGCTTGCTGTTGAGCACGCTGATGGTGCCGTCGCGCGGGGCGAGGATGGTTGTCTTGGAGAGATAGTCCTCCGCTTGGCTCAGCCCGCTTTCGGACCGGAGGAGGTTGGCTTTGGCGCTCTCGACATTGGCCAATGCCACGCGCAAGGCCGAGCGGCTGGCGTTGAACTCAGTGTCCGAAACGAGGCCACGCTCGCGCAGCGTGGCGACTTGGTCGAAGTCGAGCTGGGCCTTCTCGGCCTGCGCCTCACTCTGGAGCACCGCGGCCTTGGCCGCCGCGACTGACGCCTGGCTCTGCTCAACCTGCGCCTTGTAGTAGTCCGGCTTGATGCGCACCAGCAGGTCGCCCTGCTTCACCTGCTGCCCCTCGACGATCGGCAGGTCGATGATCTCGCCGGCAACTTCGCCGGAGATCTTCACCTCCACCTCCGGTTGCACCCGGCCGGTGGCCGAGACGAGCTGAGTGATCGTCTTGATGACCGCCTTCTCGGTTGTGACCACGATGGCCCGTTCGCCACGCCCCTTGATCGCGGCGGCGACGCACAACAGCACAAAGGCCGCGGTGCCTCCAATGATCCAATAGAGCTTCTTGCGGCTCTTCTTCGGGGATGATGAGGGACGGAGGGAAGGTTCAGTCGGCGCCATGTCGCGGTGTGTTGGGTCGTGCATGCCCGCCCACGGTGACCATGTCAAAGACCGACGGGCAGGTGGATTGCGACCGTGACGACCGGCGACGATGATGGACGAGCGGCGCAACGGTCGCATCCCCGCCGCGCCCCTCAGGGCAAACCGCCCGCGAAGTCCACCATCTCCCGCCAATACCGCTCGCCCGCCACTTCAGGAAGGTTGTTGTGATTGCCGGCGGGCACCCAAAAGGAGCGCTTCGGCTCGGGTGCGGCCTCGAAGAGCCGGCGACCGTGTTCCCACGCGATCACGCCGTCGTCGAAACCGTGGATCACCAGCACCGGACAGCGCACCTCGTGCATCCGGCCTAGGTTCGGCATCCGGTCGCCCAACACGACCGGCGCACCGGTCATCACCCGGTAAGCGCTCATGAACGCGCTCTGAAGAATCAGCCCGCCCACCTGCTCGCGCGAGGCGAGCCACAGCGCCCCGGCCCCGCCGAGGGAGAAGCCGTTGACGATGATCCGCTCCTTTCGCCAGCCAAGCGTGGCGGTCGCATAGCGGTACGCGGCATCGGCGGCGGCGTAGAGTCCCGCCTCGCTCGGCTTGCCGCCGGTAAGTCCGTACCCGGGATAATCCACGGCTAGGACGGCAAAACCATGGCGCACTCGCCCGTCGATCTGCTCCATCGCCGATCCGAGATCCTCTCCGTTACCGTGGAAATAGATGAGCAGGTGCTTGGCTTGCGGATTCGGCCGGTAGACCGCGGCGAACCTCTGCCCTTCTCCGCCCGGCAATATCACCAGCCCGGGCAACGTCTCCCCGTAGGTCGGCAGCGGCGCCGGGAAAAGCATCGAGACAGAAATCCACCGCGCCCACAGGCAGAGGAGCGCGTACAGCACCGCGAGAACGAGCGCGATCAGCAACACCGGCCGCAGCACGCCGGGTCTCTTGGGATGTTCGCTGGTTGTCAAAGTGTTCGCTCGTCAACGGCCGCCAGCTCGTGGGGCCGGTCTTTGACCGGCCGCCTCAGGCTCACTCCCCGAAGCCGGCACCCGCGAAGAGGGTCCAGTCGAAGACTGGACCTACTTGTTTCACGCTTTGCCGAGCAACTCGCCCACGGCTTGCAGCAGGTGGTCGCGACGAATCTCGCGCTCCGTAGCGTCGGCAAGGAGCTTCATCTTCACCGCACCACGAGCGAGCTCATCACCGCCATAGATGATCGCGAGCCGCGCCTTGTTCTGGTCGGCCTGCTTGAACTGCTTGCCGAAGCCGGCGTCCTTGAGCGGATACTCGACACGGTAGCCCGCGGCGCGCAGCGCGCGGATGTCGGCCAACGCGGTCTTCCGCTCGGCCGGGCCGCCGATGATGCAGAAGATGTCCGGCGCCGAGACGATCTCGGGCAGCAGGTTCTTCGACTTCAGCATCTCGCTGATGACGACATCACCGATCGCGAAACCGGCCGCCGGTAGATCCGGACCGCCGAGCTTCTTGACGAGGTTGTTGTAGCGTCCGCCGCCGGCGATCGCGCGGAACTCGCCGCTGCGGTCGAAGGCTTCGAACACGAAGCCGGTGTAGTACGCCAGTCCACGGACGACGCCGAGGTCGACCTGGATGAACGCCCCGAGGCCCATCGCCTCGAGCCCACCGAGCAGCGTGCGCCAATCGGTCAGGCGGGCGGCGAGTGCCTCCGCGGCGGGTCCGCCGGCGGCGGTCACGGGCGCGAGACGCTCCTCAAGCGCGGTGAGAGAATTGATCTTGGTGAACGATACGATCTCCGCGCGTTTCTCGGGCGCCAGGGGGCCGTGTTTCTCCTCGAAGAACTTGAAGGCGTCGTCGCCCTGTTTCTCCAGGCGGTCGATCGTGCCGAGCACATCGGGCACCTGCGCCTCGGTGTAGCCGATCGCCTGCAGGTAGTAGAACCAGAGGTTGCGGTCGCTCAGGCGGATGAAGAAGTCGCGCTCGGTCAGCCCGGTGGCGGAGATGCACGCGATCAGCAGCGCGATGAGCTCGACCTCGGCCTCGGGGCCGGCCTCACCGAGCAGATCGGCGTTGAACTGGAAAAAGGCGCGAAGGCGGCCCTTCTGGGCGCGCTCGTAACGGTAATGTTCGCCGATGTTGAACCACTTGATCGGGCGTCGCATCGCACCCGCGCGTTCGCCGACCATGCGGCAGAGCGTCGGGGTCATCTCGGGGCGCAGGGATACGTCGCGGCCACCCTTGTCGGTGAAGCAGAAGAGCTGCTGCTCGATCTCCTCGCCCGACTTCGCCTTGTAGAGTTCAAGCGGCTCCAACACCGGGCCATCGTACTCGAGGAAATTCGAGGCGATGGCAGCTTGCCGCCAAAGGCGAAACAGGAAGTTACGCCGGGCGGTTTCGTCGGGATAAAACTCGCGGAACCCCGGCAGGGTCTGGAACTGGGCCATGTGGGAACGAAGCGCCTGCGGCGCAATAAACAGTTGAGAAGCGTTGCGACCGGCAGCGGCGCCGGAGAAGAGAAAAGCCGGGATCAGCGATCCCGGCCAAAGTTACGGGCAAGCCGCTTAGGCGGTCGGCGCAGAAGGGTTCGCGGACGGCGGCGGCACGATGCCACGCTTGTCGACTTTGCTCAGCTCCAGCTTCTTGAGCTTGGCCTTCAAAATCTTGCCGGACTTGAACTTCACCACGGCGCGGGTCGGGATCACGACCTCGGTCTCGGGCTTGTTCGGATTGCGGCCGATGCGAGCCTTGCGCACCTGGACCTCGAGCACGCCGAAGTTGCGCAGCTCGACGTTACGGCCCGAAGCGAGGGCGTCCTGAATGATATCGAGCGCCATCTGGACCGACTGCTGAACTTCCTTCTGCGGGAAGCCGGTCTTCTGATAGATCTCCAGAACGATCTCGCGCTTGGTGAGGTTGTTGGACATGTTGCGGGTCTCCTGTTGCGAAAATTCTTTCGGTGGAAAACGTGCGTTAAGCTATTGCTGGACGTCATTTTGCGTCAACCCGAAACCCGAATTACTCCGGCCATGAGCCCCGAAGGTCCGAAGAATCCGATCGAAGAGCTGGAGCGCAAGGTTCAGGAGCTCCTCAAGGATCCGCAAGTGCAGGCGTCGGTGCGCCAGATGATGGCCGCCGCGCCGCCGCCGCCCCACCCCTCCTCCGACCGCCCGGCTTCGCCCCCGCCTCCGCCCGAAAACGAGACCGCTGCCGCCCTCGCCCGCGTCCGCGCTTTCAACCTCAAGCCCCGCGAGATTCGCGACCACCTCAACCGCTTCGTCATCAAGCAAGACGATGCGAAGAAGATCCTCTCCGTCGCGATCTGCGACCACTACAACCACGTTCGCCAGTGCCTCGACAACCCCGACCTGCGCGAACGCGACTACGCCAAGCAGAACGTCATCCTCCTCGGCCCCACCGGTGTCGGCAAAACCTACCTGATGCGCTGCATCGCCAAGCTGATCGGCGTGCCGTTTGTGAAGGCCGATGCGACGAAGTTCTCTGAAACCGGCTACGTCGGCGGCGATGTCGAGGACCTGGTGCGCGACCTCGTGAAGGCGGCCGGTGGCGACGTCGAGCTCGCCCAGTACGGCATCATCTACATCGACGAGATCGACAAGATCGCCGCCGCCCAAAATCTCGTCTCCGGCCGCGACGTTTCCGGCCGCGGCGTCCAGATCAACCTCCTCAAGCTCATGGAGGAAACCGACGTCTCGCTCCACAGCCAGACCGACCTCCTCGGCCAGATGCAGGCGATGATGGAGATGCAGCGCGGCGGCAAACCGCGCCCCGCCAAGATCAATACCCGCCACATCCTCTTCATCGTCAGCGGCGCGTTCGACAGACTCGCGGACCTGGTCAAACGCCGCGTACAGGACAACGCCATCGGCTTCGGCGCCGCCCGCGGCGCTGACCCCACCGAGGGTGACTACCTCGCACAGGTCACCAGTCAGGATTTCATCGGCTACGGTTTCGAGCCCGAGTTCGTCGGACGCCTTCCCGTCCGTGTCGCCTGCCAAGCCCTCACCGCCGCCGATCTCGAACAGATCCTCACGACCTCCGAAGGCAGCGTCCTCCAACAGTACCGCGCCGACTTCGCCGGCTACGGCGTTGACTTCCAGATCGGGCACGAGGCGCTCCACGAAATCGCCCTCCGCGCCGCGAAAGAAAACACCGGCGCACGCGGCCTCATGACCGTCCTCGAGCGCGTCTTCCGCGACTTCAAGTTCGAGCTGCCCTCCACCGCCATCAAGACCTTCACCATCGACGCCGCCACCGTCGCCCACCCGGCCGAAACGCTTCAACACCTCCTGCGCGAGAACGCCGAGCGCCAACACGACGTCCTTCGCGCCGAGGTCACCGTCTTCGCCACCCGCTTCCGCCAGGACCACGGTTTCGACCTGCTCTTTGCCGACGACGCCGTCACCGCACTCATCGACGCCAGCCTCGCCGCCGACAAGACCATCCGCGCGCTCTGCGAGGAGAAGTTCCGCGACTTCCACCACGGGCTGAAGCTGGTCGCCCGCAACACCGGTCGCACCCAATTTCCCATCACGCGCGACGTCGTCGAATCGCCCGACAAGGTCCTCAGCCTCTGGGTCGTCGAAAGCTTCCGCATCGCCCGCGCCACCCAGAACCTGGCTTAGCCCGTTTCGCGGAGCGCCGGCGCGAGCCGCCGGCAATTCCGCGCTCGCCCTTCCCTCGCGGGTTTGCGTCTGCTCTCGGCTCGCCAATCCGCGCTCCGCAAACCGAATTCCGCAATCCACCCGTGCCCGATCCCGCCGCAGTCCAGTCGATGTTCGGCCGCATCGCCCGCCGCTACGACCTCGCCAACCGCCTCCTCAGCGGCGGCACCGACGTGTGGTGGCGCTGGCGCCTGCGGCGCGCCGTGGCGCGTTGCCGTCCGCAGGATGTGCTCGATCTCGCCACCGGCAGCGGCGATGTCGCCTTCGCCCTCGCCAGCGGCCTGCCCGACGCCGTGCGGATCACCGGTATGGATTTCTGCCAGCCGATGCTCGAAGAGGCCGTGGTGAAGAAGGCGCGCTCTCCGCGCTACGCCAAGATCGAGTTCCGCCAGGGCGACGCGATGGCGTTGCCCCTGCCCGACGCCGCGTTCGACGTGCTCACCATTTCCTTCGGGCTGCGCAACGTGGCCGACCGCCACAAGGCCCTCGGCGAGATGCGCCGCGTGCTCCGGCCCGGCGGCACACTCTTCGTCCTCGAGTTCTCGCAACCGTACCGTTGGTTCGCGCCGGTCTACTATTTCTATCTGCGCTGCATCCTGCCGTGGTTCGCCTCCGCCCTCACCGGCGACAAGGGCGCCTACGAGTACCTCGGCGGTTCGATCGCGCAGTTTCCCGCCCGGCCGGAGATGTCGGCCGAGATCCTCCGTGCCGGTTTCGCCGCCGTGCAGGCGCGTCCGATGACCTTCGGCATCGTCGCCCTCCACGCCGCGCAGAAGTAGCCTGCTCGCCGCTGCGGCCTCGCCATGGCCGTTGCTGTCGCTCACGCTCCGGCGCGTCTTCAATTGCACGCCGCCATGCAAACCCTGCGCACCTTCGAGGGCTGGGAAGCTCGCCTCCGGCCGAGCGGCTTCGGCCGTTTCTTCGCCGCCGCCTTTCTCGCCTTCTGGCTCTGCGGCTGGGTCGTCGGCGAAACCTTCGCCCTGGGCATCTTGCTCGGCGCCGGCTGGACCTTGCTGACGGGCACGCCGCCGCATCCGGACTTTCCCCACATCTCCGGCGCCGCGCTCCTGCCGGTCGGGGGCTTCCTGCTGCTCTGGCTCACGTTGTGGACCTACGGCGGCCTCACCGCCTTCTGGACGTTGTTCCGCACGCTCTGGGGCGAGGATCGGATCATGGTGCGCGGCGATCTGCTGCGCATCGAGCGGCGCGCCGCGCCCTTCCGCCGCACTCGGGAGATTCCGCGCGACCAGATCCACGGTCTGCACCGGATGCCAGGCCGCAGCCCCCAACCCAGCCTGATGGTCGGCACCGCCCAAGGCTCCGTCCCACTCACCTCCTTCCTGCCCGCGGCGGAGCTCGACGCGTTCGAAGCCGAATTGCTGCGTGAGCTCAACCTCCGGACCGTCACCGCCGCCCGGTTACCGCCCGGCTGGGAGCAAGTCGCCGTTCCCGAGGGTGGCACGGCACTGGTCGAGTCGCCCGCGCGCCGACGCCGCAACGGTCTGGTCGTCGGCACTATCGCCACCGCACTCGCACTGACCGCATTATGGAGCGCGGGCACGAACGAGCCGATCGCGACGGTCGTCTGCGCCGCACTCGCCGGACTCCTCGCCTGGGGCGCGTGGCGTCTGCTCTTCGGTCGCTATGAATGGCGCTGGGGCGGAGGCCGCCTGCGCCGCGACTGGCGCTGCCGCGGCACGGTCCGCACCGTGCGCGAAGGCAACCGGCTGCGTCTTTGCGTCTCCTCCGACAGCGACAACGACGACTGGTACAGTCTCGACCTCGTCGAAGACACCACGCCACGGCCGACCAGACACCGAGCGCAGCACATCGTCCACGTCATCCGCGACCCGAGTCTGCCCCGCGCGCTCGGCGAGTGGCTCGCCCGCGAATCCGGCCTGCCACTCGAGGACTCGCTGCCTTCCGCCTCCGCCAAAGCCGTCGATGTGGAGGAGCTTCGTCGCAAGCTTGAGGCCTCCGGCACGGTCGGCCGCTGGCTGGCGAGGTTCGTCCCGCCGGCCAGGACCAAGCGGTGAGTGTCGCTCAGAGCGCGGACCTCACTCCGCTCCCGCGGCTCCAGTCACCGGTGACACCTCCAGCAGCGCGGCGAACTCTGCCGCTGTGCTCACCGGCAATCGGCAGGTGAAGTTTTCGCACAGGAACGCTTTCGGCGCCCCCGCGACCCGGGCGGGCAAGTTCTTGAAGAACGCATCATGCCGTTCGAAGAACGCGCGGTTGCCGTCGTGCAGCACGATCAGACTCAGACACGCCCGTTGCCGTTTCCGCAACTCCGCCAGCAACGCTTCGGTCGCGGGCTCGCCCGGTTGGCCGATGATGATCACCTGTCGCGGGGCGCGCTCGAGCCAGGCGAGCGCCGCGAGCATTTGCGGCAACGCCAGTGGCGATGCCTGCAACGTGCCCGCAAACGCAACCGCGTCGGCGCGGGCCGACTCCAACCACTCGCCACGGTGCAGGAACCCGGCGAGCCGCGCCTTGTTCTGCAGCGCCACCGAGCTCGCCGCCGGCTCGGCACCGTCATGGGTGCTCTTCATCCGGACCAGCACGTGCGGGTCGCCGGCCACGCTGGCGAAGTAACCTCCGGCATCGTCGCGGAACAGCTCATCCTGCTTCGCCTGCAACGCCTCGGCCCACTCGAGCCAGCGGCTGTCGTGGCAGCACTCGAAAAGGTCGAGCAATCCGCGGATCAGGCAACTGTAGTCTTCCGCGTATCCTTCCGTTCCCTTCCTTCCACCTCGCCACGTCCGGAATAGTCGGCCGGTCTGCTCGTCGTGGAGGTTGCCGCGGAGAAACTCCGCCTGTCGCACCGCCACCTCGGACCACCGTCGGTCGCCGAAATGAAACGCCGCCCGCGCGTAGGCCGAGAGCGCCAGCCCGTTCCACGCGCAAAGGATCTTGTCGTCGCAAGCCGGTGGCAGCCGCTGCGCCCGAACCTCGCACAGACGCACGAGCGCCGAAGCAAGGATCGCCTGCACCTCCACGGGGTCGAGGCCGAGCGCCTGCGCCGTCTCGGCCACCGAACACGCCCGGTAAGGCAGGTTCCGCCCGGCGAACTCGCCGGTCGGATCACTGTCGAGATTGCCCTCCGGACGAATGCCGTAGGCCTGGGCGAAGACCGCCGCGGCTTTGTCGCCCAGAGCGGCGCGCAGCTCTTCTGCGGTCCACACGTAGAAGACGCCCTCGTGACGGGGGCCACCCGGCGCGCCGATCGGACTGTCGGCATCTTCGGCGGACCGGAACGCCCCGCCGGGATCGCGCATCTGCGTGTCCAGGTAATCCAGACACTCTTCCGCCGCCGACCGGAAGACCGGATCACCGGAGATCAGCCAGGCCTCGACGCACGCCTCGGTGAGCAGAGCCTGGTCGTTGAGCATCTTCTCGAAGTGCGGCAACCGCCAGTGGGCGTCGACGGCGTACCGATGGAAGCCGCCGCCGATGTGGTCGCGGAGCGAGCTCTCGACGATCTTGCGCAAAGTGCCGAGCGCCATTTCCCGCGCTGAGCGGCGAAGTTCGCCGTCGCTCCCCTGCGCCTGGTAGTCGCACAGCAGCGCGAGGAAGCCTACGTTGGGAAATTTCGGTGCGCCGCCGAAGCCACCGTTCTCGCCGTCATAGGCGGCGCTGAGTTCGCGTACGGCGGCCTCGCGCCACGCGGCGATCGCGAGCGCCGAGTCCGACGACGCCTCCGGGCCCTTCTCCGCGAGGGTGGCCAGCACTTGGTCGGCGTGGGCCCGGATTCGCTCCGGTTCGCCCGCCCAAACCGCGGCGATTCGTTTGGCCACGGTCTTCAGTCCCGCCCGCCCCCAACGATCCTCGGGCGGGAAGTAGGTGCCTGCAAAGAACGGTTTAAGGTCGGGCGTTAGCCAGACCGACATCGGCCAGCCGCCGCCTCCCGTGCTCGCCTGTAGAAAGCTCATGTAGAGCCGGTCGATCTCCGGACGTTCCTCGCGGTCGACCTTCACGCAAACGAAGAGGGTGTTGAGCAACGCCGCGGTCTCCTCGTCCTCGAAGCACTCGCGCTCCATCACATGACACCAATGGCAGGTCGAGTAGCCGACCGAGAGGAAGATGAGCCTGTTCTCCGCCCGGGCCCTTCCGAACGCCTCGTCGCCCCACGGATACCAGTCGACCGGGTTGTGCAGGTGCTGGAGCAGATAGGGCGACTGCTGCCCCGCCAGATGGTTGGCGGGTCGCGGAGAAGACGTGTCACGGTTGGAAGCAGCAGTGTCCATGGTCGGGTGTGGAACCACGTTCGGTGGTCCGATCGCACTGAAGGGCCTCCGGACACCTCCGCAAGGCGCGTTCCTTGATCCTCGTCGCGGTCCAGCACTCGCCAGCCTCGCGCCCAGCGACCCGCTTCAACGCCGGAAGCGTTCGATCTCGCGCAGGGTCCGTTCCATCGCGCCCTGGTTCGCCTTGTGCCAGGCGCTCGCCGCGGCCGCCATCCGCTCGCGACGCTTCGCATCGCGCAGCAACGCCAGCCCTTGGTCGACGAGCTCGACCTCGTCGCTCACGCACAGCGCGGCTCCGCACTCGGTGAGCGACGCAGCCGCCGCCCGGAAGTTGCTCATCGCCGGACCAAACAACAGCGGCTTCTCCAGCAACGCGGCCTCGATCGGCGTCTGCCCGCCCTCGTTTGGCGGCAGGCTCTTGCCCACAAACACGAGGTCGGCCACCTGCGTAAGCTTCTGGAGCTCGCCGGTGGTGTCGGCCACGCACACGTCGACCAGACCGAGCGCCTGCCCGCGCGACCGCAGGTGCCAATTGAGCGGACGCGTGCCGAGCAACGTCTCGATCTCCGCACGGCGTTCCGCGTGCCGCGGCACCAGCAGCAACTGGCACACGATGCCGTCGCGCCGCGCACGTTCCAGCAGACGCAACATCGCCAGTTCCTCGCCGGGCCACGTCGAGGAGCCGAGGATCACCAGCTGGTTGTCGGCAAAACCGAGCTCGCGGCGCAGCATCGCCCGCTCCCACGTGTCGAGCGGCTTGATCGCCACGTCGAACTTCAGGTTGCCCGTGATGACCAGCCGATCCGCCGGCACGCCGAGCGAACGGAAACGCTCCGCATCCTGGTCCGACGACGGCAGGATGCACGCGATCTTCCGATACAAACGCCCGGCCAAGGTGCGCACGGCGTGCAATCGCCCGAAACTGCGATCCGACAACCGGGCGTTGACGAGCACCACCGGAACGTGGCGCTTGGCCGCCTGCGCGAGGTGTTCGGGCCAGAGTTCGCTCTCGGCCAGCAGGACGAGGTCCGGCCGGACCGCCGCCCACGTCCGCCGGCTGAACAGCCACCAATCCAACGGGAAATAGCCCACGCCCACCGCCAAGCCGGCGAACTTCTCGCGCGCCAAGGCGTACCCGGTGCTCGTGGTCGTCGTGAGGTACACTTCGGTCCGGCCGTCGGCCACCAGGCGCTTGAGCAGCGGCCCCATCGCCAGCACCTCGCCCACGCTCACCGCTTGCAACCAGACTCTGGTCACGCCGGGCCGCTTCTCCGGCAGCGGCGCCACGGAGCCGAACCGCTGGCCGAAGCCCGCGCGATAACCGCCGCGTTTCCACATGCGACGCAGATAGAACGGCGCCGCGAGCAGGACCACGGGCAGGAAGAAGAGACGGTAGAGCCAGAGCATGCGGGAGGACGGTGCCCCGCAAAATCGGCGCACGCTCGCTCCGGCTCAAGCTCAGGTTTCGCCCGCCGCTGCGGCCACCCCTCCCCGCCCGGGACCGTTCGTCACCGGCGGCTTGTCCCGGCGCCACAAGTGCGTCTCACTCGCCGCCGCATGAAGCACCGTACCCTGTCGCTCCTCTCGTTCGGCCTGCTCCTCGCCCTCGCGTTGCGCGCCCCCGCCGTCCCGCTCAACGCCCCGGCCACCGGTTGGCCGCACGCCACAAGCGATCTCGCCGTCGATCCGGCCGTCGTCTGGGGCCGACTCGACAACGGCCTGCGCTACGCGATCCTGCCCAATGCCGAGCCCAGGGACCGCGTGAGTGTGCGCCTCCTCGTCGAAACGGGCGCCCTCATGGAGACGGAGGACCAGCGCGGCCTTGCCCACTTCATCGAGCACATGGGCTTCAACGGCACCCGCAACTTCCCGCCCGGCCAGCTCGTCGAATACTTCCAGCGCCTCGGCATGGCCTTCGGGCCCGACACCAACGCCTCCACCGGCTTCGATCTCACGCAGTACCAGGTCGAGCTGCCCAAGAACGACGCCGACTCTCTGCGCGAGGCCTTCAAGGCCCTGCGCGACTATGCCGACGGCAACCTCTTTCTCCCCGAGGAGATCGAGCAGGAGCGCGGCGTCATCCTCGCCGAGAAACGCGAACGCGACTCCGCCGACTTCCGCGCGACGCTCGCCGAATTCGGCTTTGCCCTTCCCGAGACGCTCCTGCCCAAACGTTTTCCCATCGGCACCGAGGAGGTCATCCGCACCGCGCCGCGGGCCCAATTCGCCGACTACTACGACACCTGGTACCGGCCCGAACGCATGGCCTTGGTGGTCGTCGGACAGGTCGAGCCGGCGGCGGTCGCAACGCTCATCACCGCCGCCTTCGCCGACATGAAGGACCGCGCCCCGGCCCGGCCCGAACCGGAGATCGGCCGGATCGCGATGCCCGCCGGCGTGCGCGCCCACGTCCACCGCGATCCGGAGCTGGCGCGAATCAGCGTTGGTATCCAGACCGTGGCACCCTACGCATTCGAGCCCGACACGGCCGCCAACCGGCTCAAATACCTGCCGCGCCAGCTCGCGTACGCGATGCTCAACCGCCGTTTCGACGAGCTGGCCAAACAGGAGGGCGCGCCCTTCACCACCGCCAGCGCCCACACCAGCGAGATGCTCGACTTCGTCTCCAACAGCTCGGTCGAGATCGTCACGACCAAGCCCGAGCAGTGGCGGCCCGCCCTCGCCGTCGCCGAACAGGAACTGCGCCGCGCCCTCGAGCACGGTTTCCAGCCCGCCGAACTCCGCGAGGTCACGGCCAACATGGCCAACGCGCTCGACGACGCCGTGAAACAGGCGCCGACCCGCCGCTCGCCGGGCCTCGCCGCCGGCTTGGTCTCCACGATCCATGGACAGAACGTCTTCGCCCATCCCACCACCGTCCGTGACCTCTACCGGCCGGCGCTTGCCTCCGTCACCGTCGCCGACTGTCTCGCCGCGTTGCGGGAGGCGTGGACCGCGCCGGGCCGCCTGATCTTCGTCTCCGGCAACCTCCCGGCCGAGCTCGAGGCCGCCGCGGTCGAGGGCGCCTTCAACGACAGCCGGGGCATCGCCGTCGCCGCCCCGGCCAAGATCGCCGACACCGCGTGGGGCTACTCCGACTTCGGTCCCGCCGGGGCCATCACCGCCCGCCGCGAAATCGCCGACCTCGGCATCGTGCAGGTCGACTTCGCCAATGGCGTAACGCTCAACCTCAAGAAGACCGACTTCCAGGCCTCCACAGTCCTCGTCTCGGCACGAATCGGCGGCGGCGGGCTCACCCAACCCGCCGACAAGCCCGGCCTCGACGTCTTCGCCCGCAGCGCCGCCAGCCTGATGGGGCTGGGTAAGCACAGCGCCGACGAACTCCGGCGCATCCTCGCCGGCCGTTCGGTCGGCGCCGGCCTCTCGGTCGACCGGGACGCCTTTGTGATCGGCGGCTCAACCACACCCAAGGATCTTGAGCTCGAGCTCCAACTCCTCGCCGCCACCGCGTCCGATCCCGGCTACCGCCCGGAAGCCGAGCGATTGCTGCGCCGCGGCATGGCGCAATACTACACCCAGCTGCAGCACACCCCGGAGGGGGTCTACTCGCTCGAGATCGCGCAGAAGCTCGCCAATGGCGACCCGCGGTTCGGCCTGCCGCCAATGGAAACGCTCTCACGCTACACGATGGCCGACGTCCGCGCTTGGCTCGAACCCGAGCTCGCGAAAGGCACGCTCGAACTGAGCATCGTCGGCGACATCGATCTCGAGGCGACGATCGCCGCCGCCGCGAAGACTTTCGGCGCCCTCCCGCCGCGCACCGCGAAGCCCCCCTACAGCGCGGAACGCAAGGTCGCCTACCCCGCCGCCGGCTTCGCCGCCGAACGCAAGGTCCAGACCGAGATTCCCCGTGGCACGGTCTTCGTGTTCTGGCCGACCAACGACGCCCTCGATGTGCGGCGCAACCGCCGCCTGAACTTGCTCGCCGCCACGATCGAGGACCGGCTTCGGCTGAGGATCCGCGAAGGGCTCGGCGGCGCCTATAGCCCCGACACCGGCAACGACGGAAGCCTCACCTACCCCGGCTACGGAATCCTCTCGGTGCAGGTCGGTGTCGACCCCGCGCAGGCCAACGTGATTCTCAATGTCGTCCGGGAGATCGGCGAGGCGCTCCGCACCAACGGCATCACCGACGACGAACTCGTCCGGATGAAGCAGCCCATCCTCACCAGCATTGTCGAAAGCGCGCGGACCAACTCCTACTGGCTCGCCAACGTGCTCAACTCCTGCCGCGAAATGCCCGAGCGGCTCGACTGGGCCCGCAATCGCACCGCCGACATCACCGCGATCACCCGCGAGGAGATCAACGCCCTCGCCGCCGAATACCTCCGGCCCGAGCGGCTGATCAGCTACGTCGTCCTGCCCGAGCCGATGCCCGGCACGCCGCCGGCCCAGCCGCAAGCCGTCGCTCCCGCGGCGAAATAATCGCTCAACGCGGTCGGTCCGGTCTCCGACCGGACCCAACCGATTTCGCCACCAGCTGCGGTGCGCTCGCCCGGAGACCGGTCGCAGACCGGTCCCACTTGCAGCGCCATCCCACCCGCGGCACCGGGGCTCCGACCGGGCCCATTGATCCGGTCCGAGTGCGTTCGGCCCACGGCGACGTCCTTCCCCTAAACGCCCCCGACTCCTACTCCGCGCTCGTTTCGCCGCGGAGCACGTCGAGACGTTTGCGCAGCGTGGCGCGGGTGATGCCAAGGCGATCGGAGGCCCGCACTTGGTTGCCGCCAAACTCCTTCATCGCGCGCACGATCATCTCCCGCTCCAGGCGTTCGAGAATCGTCTCCGCTTTGTCGGCACTCAGTCGCTGGTAGATGAAGTCCAGCGCCCCGTCGAGGTCCGCCAACGGTGCCGCCGCTGACGGCGCGGCGGGCATGGGAGCCGGTCCGGTGGCGCCGGCCGGCAGCGGGACCGCCGCCGGCGTCGTGGCGCCACTCGCGGCATTCACCGCCTCGCGCAACTCCACCGGCAGGTCCTTCACGAGAATCGTGTCACCCTGCGCAATCACGGCGCTGCGGTAGATCGCGTTCTCCAGCTCGCGCACGTTGCCCGGCCAGCGGTACCGCACGAGGACGTCCATCGCCTCGGGCGCGACCTTCCGCACGCGGGTCTTCTTCGTCTTCTCCAGCATCTGGAGCATGAAATCGACAATCTCGGGGATGTCGGTCGTGCGCTCGCGCAGGCCGGGCAGGCGCAGGCGGACCACGTTGAGCCGGTAATAGAGATCCTCGCGGAAGGTCTTCGCCTTCACCATCTGCTCGAGGTCACGGTTGGTCGCGGCGATGACGCGAACATCCACGCTGAGCGTCTCCGTGCCGCCGACACGCTGGATCTCTCCCTCCTGGAGCACGCGCAGGATCTTCGTCTGCGTGGCGAGCGACATGTCGCCGATCTCGTCGAGGAACAGGGTGCCGCCGTCGCACAGCTCGAACTTGCCGCTGCGTTGCCCGGTGGCGCCGGTGAAGGAGCCGCGCTCATGGCCGAAGAGTTCGCTCTCGATGAGGTTCTCGGGAATCGCCGCGCAGTTGACGGCCATGAACGGCTTGGAGGAGCGGTGGCTGTGCTGGTAGATGCAGCGGGCGACCAGCTCCTTGCCGGTGCCGCTCTCACCGGAGATGAGCACCGTCACGTCGCTGGCCGTCACTTGGCCGATGACCTTGAAGACCTCCTGCATCGCGGGCGACGAGCCGACGATGCCCTCCTTGTAGTCCTCGCTCTTGACCTTCGGCTTGTAGCCGGCGGCGGTCTGGAGATCGGCCTTGGTCTTGAGCGCGTTGCCGGCGATGGCGAGCACCTTGTCGGCGTCGAACGGCTTCATCACGTAGTCGAACGCGCCGAACTTCATCGCCTCGATCGCCGTCTGCGCCGTGCCGAACGCCGTCATGAGCACGATGAGCAACTGCGGGTGCATCGCGCGCAGGTGCTGGAGCGTCTCGATGCCGCTCATGCCGCCCATGCGGATGTCGAGGAACACCAGATCAGGCGCGCCCTTCTTGGCGATGGCGATGCCTTCCTCGCCGCTGCCGGCCTCGGTGATGCGGTACTGGCGGGAGCCGAGCACACGGCCGAGCGAGTAGCGGATCTCCTCGTCATCGTCGATGATGAGGATCGTGGGGGTTTTCGGTGCGGCGGTGTCGGCGGTCATCGGAGGCGTGGATTGACAACGGCGACGGCGCCGCGGCCAAATGGATTTTTTCCGTTCAAATGCTCCGCTGGTCAATCGCCTTGTTCCGAGTCTTCGGCATCCGCTTGGAGGTCCACGCCACCTTTGTGGTCCTCCTCGCCTATGCCGGCTGGCTCGGTGCGCGCGACGATGGATGGCATGGACTCGTGTGGTCGGTGGCGTTCGTGGTGCTGATGTTCGGGGTCGTGGTGCTCCATGAGCTCGGACATTGCCTGGCCGCGCGCCGTTATGGCATCCGCACCAACCGCATCCTGCTCCTGCCCGTCGGCGGCATGGCGGAATTCGACGCCCTCCCCCGCCAACCCCGCCGCGAACTCGTGATCGCGCTCGCCGGACCGGCCGTGAACTACCTGTTGATCGCCGTGATCTTCCTCAGCTTTGGCTGGCCATCCTCGCTGGCGGAGATCGCCCCACCCTCCAACCTCGGCGAAATCCCCGCCGCGCTGCTCGGTGTGAACCTCGTCATGGGCATCTTCAACCTGCTGCCGGCCTTCCCGATGGACGGGGGCCGTGTGTTGCGCTCGTTGCTGGCCATGCGGTTCGACTACCTCGTCGCCACCCGCTGGGCCGCGCGCTCCGGCCAGGTGATCGCCCTCTCCATCGCGACCTGGGCCGCCTACGCCTCGTACTTCGGGGGCGACAACCTCTGGCTGCTCGCCGGCCTTTTCCTCTTCATCGCCTATGGTGCCGAGACTGAGTACCGTTTCGTGCGCGACCGCGAATTCTACGCCGGCCTGATCGTGGCCAATGTCACCCGCAGCGACTTCCTTGGCTTCCCGCCGGAGAGCACGGTGGCGGCGGCGTTCGAAGCGCTCCGGCGCACCGTGCCGCAGGATCTCCTGCTGATTGGGGCCGCCGGCCCGGTGGGAGTGGTGCCGCGAGCGCGCATCGCCGCGGCCCTGCGTGCCGGTCGTGAACAGGAGCCGCTGTCCGCCCATGCCGAGCACGAGTTTGCAGTCCTGCAGGCGGAATGGACCCTCGGTCCCGTCGTCACCGGGCTGCGCCGCAGTCGCCAACGCCTCTACCCCGTCTATTCCTTCGACCGGCTCATCGGCGTCTGCGACATCGCCCGGATCGACGAAGCCGTGCGCCTGATCCGGCACTCCGCTCCGCGCCGCCTCGGTCGGACCGCGCTCTGACCCGCCCGCGAACACCAAAAAGCCGCTACCGGGCAGGTAGCGGCGGGAAACGGGACACGTCCGGGATCACTTCTTCTCCGGCGGGTTGCACTTCTCGCACTTCTTGCCGGCCTTCGCGGCCTCTTCGCAGCACGCCATCTTCTCCTTGTCGCACTTCGCCTTGTCGGCCTCGGTGCAGGATTTCTGGCAGCACTCGCCCTTGGCGCACTTCTCGCACTTGCATTCGCAGCACTTGGCCTTGTCGCAGTGGTCCTTCTTCTCGCAGGTGCCGCAGTTGGCCGAGGCGATGCCCGCGCCGAGGGCGAGCGCGGAGAGGACGATCAGAACACGGAGGGATTTCATGGGAGGTAGACTAGGTTGGGAACTCGAACCCGGGCCGGGGCGCTGCTCGCGCCGCCGTCGAAACCCGAGGGCCGAGAGGATGTGTGGTCACTCCCTGAGGTCAAATGTTCCGGACCGGCGAGGCGGTCGCCAGCCGCCGGCCAACCAATCGCGTCCGCAAAAAAACCGGCCCGCCATCAGTGGCGGGCCGGAGAGTGGTGCCGAGGACAGGAGTCGAACCTGCACGCCCTTGCGGGCGCTAGACCCTGAATCTAGTGCGTCTGCCAATTCCGCCACCTCGGCGTCAGGGAGACGCGGACGGTGGACAGCGTCCGCGCCACCGGCAAGCGATTTCTCCGCGACCTGAAAAACAGTCCGCGCGCCGGTCAAACCGCCTTCTTCAGCGACGGTTTGGCGTGGATCCAGTAGCGCGAGACCACGAGGTAGTTGTGGCGCAGGTCGTAGCCGAACTCGGTATCGTTAATCTGGAGATTGAGTGCGGGATCCTTGTCGCCCTTCTGCCGCAGCAGCGTGCGCATCGCCTCGTAGTCGCGGGTCACGAGCGCCTTGGCCGCGTTGAACGCCTCCTCGATGCTGAAGTTCTCGCCCCAGCAATGTGACTTCTGGGCGGCGGAACCCTCATCGCGCGAAGTGAGGGTGAACTGGAATAGCGAGTAGGTCTCGGGAGTGAGTTCAGGTAGGACGTTCATGTGGGGCTTGCGGGGCTTGCACTGACTCTGCGCCACAATGCGAGGGGAATCCCCCCAGGAAGTCGAGGGAAAGATTCCTCAGGGCGCACCAGAAACACACGCCCACCGCCCCGCCTCCGACATGGCCTGCAATCCGATGCAACCAAGCTCGCCGCAAGCGGTCGATTCCCTATCCTTGCCGTGCCTTCCGACCATGCGCCGAACCCTTGCCCTCTCTCTCCTCCTGGCCTGTTGTTCCGCCGCTCCCACCCGCGCCGACATCAACCGCAGCGCTACCGGCAGCACGGTCGACGACCAGGATGCCATCAGCATCCGGGGCATCTTCGACTTCCAACTGCCGAAGATCATCCTGCCCGAGTCGTTGCGGTTCACCCTCAACCCGATGCTCGGCGATTTCGCCCGCAAGGATTACGTCCGCATCCGCGCGGGCTGGCGTTACGCGCCCACCAAGCACTTCGAACTGAGCGCCGAGATCGTGCCGTACCTCGACAACTTCGGCGGCCGCGGCACCGGCGGAGCCGGAATCGCGGAATACCGACTGGGGACAAAGTTCGCCTGGCACACGTTGCTCCAGCCGTATGTCGACACGGCGTTCGGCGTGACGGCGGCGGTCCCCGCACCGGACGCACCGCCGCAACTCTCGATCGGCACCACCCGCGTCACTCCCTACGTGACATTCTCCCGCGACCTGAAATTCGCGCAGGGCCTCGGAGCGTTCCTCAATGTCGGCTACGAGGTCTTCGACTCCGACCCCGACCCCACGCGCGTGCCCCGCTACCGTCCCATCCGAGACAACCTCATTGTCACGCCGGGCGTCGTGCTGCACCGCGCGCCGTGGCACTACACTCTGGCGACATCGCTGCGCACCACCGCCCTCGACGGTGAAGGGCGCGAGTACTTCAGCGTGCTGCCATCGGTGAGCTTCGAGGTGCCCGCCCGCTGGGTGCCACGGCTGCCCGGCCGACTCGTCGTGGGCGCGGGCTACGAAGCGATCTTCTTCGGCAACGAGATCGAGCACCGCGTCACCTCTCGTTTCCGTTGGGATCTCGATTGGGCCAAGGCCGCGCGCGACCTCGGCAGCGACGTCCTCGAGCGCATGCCTTGGCGCAACGGCCACGGCGACGCGAAGCCCTGAGGCCGAGGTCGGGAGTTCCACGCGTCACCGGATGCCGGACGCGCCTCGTTGCGGCGAGCCGTCCCGCACTGTGGTCCTCTCCTGCTCGGTGCCGCCGACCAGCGGCACGAAGCGCACCGCGAGCACGCGCTCGTCGCGCAGACGCCCTGCCTCCTTGGTGAACCGGTGTAGCCATTGCTCGTGGCGGTCGCCCAACGGCACCACCAAGCGGCCGCGTTCCTCCATTTGCTCCACCCACGTCGGCTCGAGAGCCCGCGGCGCAGCCGTCACGATCACCGCCGAAAACGGAGCCCGCTCCGCCCACCCCGCCCGTCCGTCACCGACGCGGCTTGCGACGTTCGGCACGCCCAATTCGGCCCAAACACCCCGAGCGCGTTGGGCCAACTCGGGGAGAATCTCGACCGTGCAGACTTCGCCTGCGAGGGCCGCCAGCACGGCCGTCTGGTACCCGCAACCGGTGCCGATCTCGAGCACGCGATCGCCCTCGTGCAGAGCGAGCAACTGGGTCATCAGCGCCACGATATAGGGCTGCGAGATCGTCTGACCCGCGCCAATCGGCAGCGGCTCGTCGGCATAGGCGGCGGCGCAAACGGTCGCGGGAGTGAAACGATGCCGCGGCACCGCGCGCATCGCCGTCAGGACGCGTCGGTCGCGGATGTCCCTCGCCGCGAGTTGCTGCGCCACCATCGCCTCGCGTTCGCCGGAGCGCTCCCGCGCCAGTGCCTCGTCCGCAAGCCAGCGAGTCAGCAGGTCGTTCATGGCTTCTCCGCCGGGACTATACGGTCGGCCGCCCCGCCAGCGAGTTCGACACGGCGGCTTTCGTTGGCCGCGAAACAGCTTTGACCCCCGCCGCCGCTTGGCGCGTCTTGGCCTTGTCACTGCACCGATCATGCCCGCCCCGCCATCGTCCAACCTTTCCCGCCCCGCCTGCCACTGGTTGCGAGCGGGCGTGGTCGTGGCCGTGCTGGCCTTGGTCGCCTGCCGCTGGGACACGCGCACCGGCTTCACCGAGTTGGTCCGCTTCGGTGACGCCCAGGCCGAACACCGCCTGCCCGCAGTCGCCGCCCTGCCGATCGCCTCGACTCCCGGTCAGGGCTACGATGGCCAGTTCTACGCCCAGCTCGCCGTCGACCCGCGGATCGTCGCGCCCGAGGTGCAGCAGGCGCTCGACCTGCCGGCCTACCGTGCCCAGCGCATCCTCCTGCCGCTGCTGGCCCACCTGGCGGTGAAACCATGGTGGATACTCCAGACGTTCGCCCTGCTCAATGTCGCGGCGTGGCTGCTCTTCGCCCATTTCTGGTGGAAGGAAACAACCGAACTCGCGCCCGACCGCGCGCCGTGGCTGTGGCTCGCCGGAGTGCTGTCGCTCGGTGCGCTCGACAGCGTTCGCTTCGCGCTCGTCGACCTGCCCGCTGCGCTCCTGCTCCTGCTGGCGGTGCGCAGCACGCGCCGGAACGCTGCTGGCCGGGCCTCGCTATGGCTGGCCGGCGGCGGTCTCGCCCGCGAAACCGCCCTGCTGGCTGCGCCGGCGATCGACCATTCCTCGTCTTGGAAACGCTGGTTACTACGCGCGCTATGCGTGTTGCCCACGCTCGGTTGGATGTTCTGGCTGCGACTCCACCTTCCCGGAGGCGGAGGCTTCGCCGGCAACTTCGCCTGGCCCGCCTGCGCTCTCGCCGAGCATCTTGTCCGCTGCGGATGGGAACTGACCCACGGCAACTTCGACTCGCGCTACGCCTGGGGATTGATCGGCGCGTTCGGATTCGCCTTCCAGTCGGTTCACGTGCTCCTGCATACCCGCCGCGAGTGGACGAATCCGTGGCTGCGTGCCGGAATCGGCTTCGCCCTTCTGTTCTGGGTGTTGGGTGGTTTCGTGTGGGGCGGGTACTGGGCGGTGGCCCGCACCTGCCTGCCGCTCACGCTGGCCTTCAATCTCACGCTACCCGCCGGCCGCCGCGCATTCTGGTGGCGCTTCGCCCTCGGGAACGCGTGCCTGCTGCATGGAATCTACCGGATGATCCCCGCGTTTTGAGCGCAGCGGTGTTTGTAATTACGACTTGAATCCCCCCGTTGCCTTCGGCAACCGTGCGCGCCCACGCACACGCGAGAGACGGGAGCTCTGCAAAACGCGGGCTTGAAAATTCCCGCCGCGAGCCTAGCGAACAACCCCTTCATGCCTAAGACCCTCGTCATCGCCGAGAACCCTAGCGTCGCCGCCGACATTGCCCGCGCCTTGGGCAAGGTCCCGAAGAAGGGCGAGGTTTTCGAAAACGAGGAGTACGTCATCAGCTCCGCCGTCGGCCACCTCGTCGAACTCGAGATGCCGGAGGACATCGACGAGAAGAAATACCGGTTCTGGCGCCTCGAGACGTTGCCGATCATCCCGGGCAAGTTCGGCGTGAAACCGATCGAGAAGACCAAGGAGCGTTTCCAGCTTCTGAAGAAGCTCATCGCCCGCGAAGACATCACGACCGTCCTTAACGCCTGCGACGCCGGCCGTGAGGGCGAGCTCATCTTCGGCTACATTCTCCAGGCCGCGAAATCCAAGAAGCCCGTGAAGCGCCTCTGGATGTCGTCGATGACCAACGAAGGCATCCGCACCGCCTTCACGAAACTCCGCACCGGCGCCGAGATGCAGCCGCTGCAAGACGCAGCGCGCTGCCGCTCCGAGGCGGACTGGCTCATCGGCCTCAATGGCACCCGCGCCGTCACCAAGCGCCTCTTCGGCTCCCGCAAGGGTTCCATGGCCACCGTCGGCCGCGTGCAAACGCCCACCCTGGCAATCGTGATGCAACGCGAGCGCGAGATCCGCGCCTTCAAGTCGCGCGCCTTCCACCGCGTCGTTGCGACCTTCAAAGTCACCGAGGGCGACTACGAGGGCACCTACGAGAAGCCGGATTTCAAGAAGAACGGCGACGAGCACGACCGCGCCGAGCGTCTCTGGCAGCGCGCCGCCGCCGAGGCCGTGGCCGCCGCCACCCAGCCGGGCGCACAGGCCGCCGTCTCCGACGAGAGCAAGCGCACCTCGCAGATCTCGCCACGCCTCTACGATCTCACCTCGCTCCAGCGCGACGCCAACAACCGCTTCTCCTTCTCCGCGCGCCGCACGCTCCAGATCGCGCAGAGCCTCTACGAGAAGCACAAGATGATCACCTACCCGCGTACCGACT
>JAEXPL010000344.1 GCA_023446865.1 Verrucomicrobiota bacterium
CCGACGGTTCCGCGAACACCGCCGGCACCGCGGCACCGCACAGCCCCCGCCCCTCCGCCCCCACCGGGCTCACCGCGCCGTCGACCATCGTCAAGACCGGCCACTTCCTCACCGCCCGCGAGAATCCCTCCTCGCAGTTCGCCGTCAACGTGGGCACCGCCGCCTACGCCGATGTGCGCCGCAGCCTCGAGGCCGGCGAACGCCCGCCCACCACCCTCGTGCGCATCGAGGAACTGGTGAACGCCTTCCCCTACCGTTACCCGCGGCCGGCCGGGGCCGAAGCGCTCGCCCTCGACACCGAGATGCACTCCGCGCCCTGGGCCAAGGACCACCTGCTCGTGCGCATCGCCCTGCAAGGGCGCGACACGCCAGCCTCCATCCCCACGACGACCGTCGCCGCCACGCCCACTGGCGCCGTCCCGCCGGCCCCGACCGGCGACCGGCCGCTCCACGCCGCCCGCGAGCTCCTCGCCGCCGACGCCGCCGATGCGATCCGCTCCCTCGCCGCCCGCGACGTGAAGGTGCAGGTCGACTTCAACCCCGAGAAGGTCCTCGCGTACCGTCTCATCGGTTACGAAAACCGCCTCATCAAGAACGGCGACGCCGAGCCGGCCTCCGACAACAACTTCCCCGCCGGCCGCGCGATCACCGCCCTCTACGAGGTCATCCCGCTCCCCGCGCCCGCCGCGCCGCGCCCCGCCGTGGCCACCAAGCCCGTCCCGCCGCCCACGCCGGACCCGAGCGACACCGCCGCTTGGCTGACGGTGAAACTCCGTTACGCCGATCCCGCCACCGCGCGCAGCCGTTCCGTGATCGTGCCGCTGCACGCCGCCGTCGCCGCCGACACGCCGCCGGCCAGCCCCGACTTCCAGTTCGCCGCCGCCGTCGCCGGTTTCGGCCTCATTCTTCAGGACAACCCGAACAAGGGTACCGCCAGCTGGGACATGGTGGAGCAGCTCGCCGAGGCCGGCCTGGCCGATGACACCACTGGCCGCCGCAAGGAGTTCGTCTCCCTCGTGAGAAAGGCCCGCGTCGTCGCCCCCGCCGAGACCGCCGAACCCGCCGCCACCCCACAGCCGGCTGAGCCCGCCGCCACGCCCTGAGCCCGCCGGAGCGCTCCCTCGGCCCCATCGCAAACCGCGCCAGCGTTTCGTTGTCTCCGTCGTAGCGGAACGCGTGAGCGTTTCGATCCTCCTTCGTACGCAGCGTATCGTGGTCCCCCGTCGTAGCGGAACGCGTGAGCGTTTCGTCCTTCGTGTTCGCGTCCCCTTTCACTCACCACATTCGCCTCGCGGCCGCCGCCTCATTTCCTATCCTTCGCGCATGCAGGATGGCATCTCGAGTCCGCCGCAAGCCGGTCGACTGCCCCGCCTGGCCCCGGAGCACTACAACGGCCGCGCCTTTGTCCACTGGACCATGACGATTGATCAGCGCGCCAGCGGATGGCTGGACCCGCTCCATCATGCCCGGCTGCGGGAAGCGCTCTGCCACGCCCTTGCCCGCCACGGCGTCGCCTGTGCGGTCTACTGCCTGATGCCCGACCACGGCCATTTCATCCTTTGCGGTCACTCCGCTTCCAGCGACCAGCGCGCCGCAATACGGTTGTTCCGGCAGACTTGGAACGAGCTGCTCGCCCCCCGCTGGAGTCTCCAGCGACAGGCGCACGACCATGTGCTGCGGGAGCCGCAGCGCGAACGCGGAGCCTTTGCCGCGGCGGCCCAGTACATCCTCGAAAACCCGGTACGCGCCAAGCTCGCGCTCGATTGGGCCGCGTGGCCGTACTCCGGCTGCCTGGTGCCCGGCTGGCCCGCGCTCGATCCCCGGAGGCCGGACTATTGGCCGTTGTTTTGGCGGATCTTGAATGGTTCGAGCGAAGCGACGCCCTGAACGAAAGCCTCACGGCTTCCGCCACGGCCGATCTCTTCGTAGCGGAACGCGTGAGCGTTTCGGATTCCCCCTTGGTAGCGGAACGCGTGAGCGTTTCGGGGTTCCTTCGTCTCCTCCGTAGCGGAACCCGTCAGCGTTTTGTGCCGCACGCGCCGAGCTCCAGCTCGGCCCCCGCTCGCGCCTCGCTCCCAACCTCAAACCCGAAAGCCTCACGGCTTCCGCTACCGGATCCGCTTCCTGACTTCGTGAGTTCCAGATTCTCTGCCTTCCGTCCTCCGTCTTCTATCCTCCGCCCGCCGTTCCTGCCCGGTTCCAGTTTTCCACATTACCTCTTCCGTGCCCGCAGCCCACGGTCCCAGCATTCCCCATTCCCCTCTCCCCGCGCTTCATCACCCGCGACCCACCGGCACCGCCAACTTCTACCCGCGACAGCAGCCCGTCCCCCGCGGAAAGTAGGTTGAAAAGCGCGGGGGGGCGCCCAATCGTTCGCGCCGCAATGCCCGCCGCCAAGCAGCCGGACCAGACCAGTTTCGAGGACGCGCTCACCCGCCTGGAATCCATCGTCGACTCGATGGAGCAGGGTCAGGTGCCGCTCGCCGAACTGCTCACCCGCTACGAGGAGGGCACCAAGCTCCTCAAGGTCTGCGAGGCCCGGCTCAAGGATGCCGAGCTCAAGATCGACCAGCTCAAGAAGACCCGCGACACCGTCGCGCTCGAGAGCTTCAGCCCGGAGCGGACCGAGCGTTGAACGCCCCGCCGATGAGTGCCGCCCCGTCCGCCGGCTCGCCGGCCCCGGCTCCCGCCCCCCGTCCCGTCAATCTGCTCGCCACCCTCCGCGGTCCGGCCGACGTGAAGGCGCTGCCGGCCGAGCATCTCCCGTTGCTCGCCGAGGAGATTCGGCGCGAGCTCATCAACGTCACCTCGCGCAACGGCGGCCACCTCGGCCCCAACCTCGGCGTCGTCGAGCTCACCATCGCGCTGCACCGCGTGTTCGACACCCCGCGCGACAAGTTCGTCTTCGACGTCAGCCACCAGGGCTACGTCCATAAACTTCTCACCGGCCGCACGGGTGAAACCTTCCGCCAGATCCGCAAGACCGGCGGCCTCTCCGGTTTCCTCAACCGCGCCGAGAGCCCGCACGACGCCTTCGGCGCCGGCCACGCCGGCACCGCCCTCTCCGCCGCGCTCGGCCTCGCCACCGCCCGCGATCTGCTCGGCACCAGCGAACACGTCGTCGCACTCTGCGGCGACGCCGCGTTCACCTGCGGCATCTCGATGGAGGCGCTCAACAACATCGTGCACGCCACCAAGCGCCTCGTCGTCGTCCTCAACGACAACGAGTGGTCGATCTCCCGCAATGTCGGCGCGATGGCGAAGTACCTCAACGAGCTCTCCACCAACCCGACCTACAACCGGATCTATCACGACATCGAGGAGTTCTTCCGCAGCACGCCGCGCGGCGAGCGCCTCCACCAGATCTGGATGAAGTGGAAACGCGAGACCAAGGACTTCTTCGTCGAGTCCTCGCTCTTCGAGAAATACGGCCTGCGCTACCTCGGCCCGATCAACGGCCACGACATCCCGCTCCTCATCAAGAACCTCGAGTTCGCCAAACAGTCCGACGTTCCGGTCGTCCTCCACGTCCTCACCAAGAAGGGCAAGGGCTACGACGTCGCCTCCGCCGCTCCCGAGCGTTTCCACGGCACCAGCCCCTTCGACATCGCCACCGGCAACGGCCACTCGGCCCCGGGCGCCAAGCCCGCGTATCAGGATGTCTTTGGCGAGGCCCTCGTGCGCGAAGCCCAGCTCGACAACCGCGTGGTCGGCATCACCGGCGCCATGCCCAGCGGCACCGGCCTCTCCGCCCTCGCCAAGGCGCTCCCGCGCCAGTTCTTCGACGTCGGCATCGCCGAGGAGCACGCCGCGCTCTTCGCCGCCGGCCTCGCCGCGCAGGGTCTCAAACCTGTCGTCGCCATCTACTCGACCTTCCTCCAGCGCTCGTACGACCAGGTCGTGCATGACATCTGTCTCCAGAAGCTCCCCGTCGTCTTCTGCCTCGACCGCGCCGGTCTCTCGCCCAACGACGGCCCCACCCACCACGGGCTCTTCGACCTCTCCTACCTGCGCAACGTGCCGCACGCCGCCATCGCGCAACCAAAGGATGAAGACGAGCTCGCCGACCTGCTCCACACCGCGCTGCAGCATCCCACGCCGACCTTCCTCCGCTACCCGCGCGGCGCTGGTCCGGGTGTGAAGCCCAAGGCGCATCCCGCCGCGCTCCCGGTCGGCAAGGCCGAGGTCCTGCGCGAGGGCACCGCCGTCGCCCTCTGGGCGCTCGGCCCCTGGGTGCAGGAAGCGCTCGCGCTCGCCGATCGCCTCAAGCGCGAACTCGGACTCGATGCCGCCGTCGTCAACGCCCGCTGGGTCAAGCCGCTCGACCGTGAACTCCTCTTCGCCCACGCCCGCTCGATGCCGCTGATCGTGACGCTGGAAGACAACGTCGCCATGGGCGGTTTCGGCAGCGCCGTGCTGGAAACCCTCAGCGACGCCGGCCTTGCCACGCCCGTCGAGCGCATCGCTTGGCCGGACACGTTCGTCGAGCACGGCAGCAGCGTCGAAATCCTCCGCGCCGCCCACGGTCTCGACGCCGAGACCGTCTTCCACCGCATCGCCACCCGCCTGAACCGCGGCGCCTCCGCACAAAGCTGAGCCAGCGCTCCGCGCCGGGGACGCTCAACCCGCGGTGCCCCAGCGCCGGTGCAGGAAATTCTCCCACGGCGAGAACAGGATCTTGTCGGCCGCCACGCCGATGCCGACAATCACCAGCATCACGCCGATCACCTGTTCCATGGCGTTCAGCTCGCGCCCGTAGTGCAGCAGATGGCCCAGCCCGAAGCCGGTCAGGATCGTCACGTAGATCTCGGCCGCCATGAGCGAGCGCCAGGCGAACGCCCAGCCCTGCTTCATGCCGCTCACGATGAAGGGCAACGAAGCCGGCAGGATCACCCGGGCCAGCGTGTGCAGCCGCTTCGAGCCCATTGTGGCCGCCGCGCGCACATAAATCGGATTCACGTTCCGAACACCGGTCTCCGTCGCCAGGATCACCGACCACAGCGTGCCCATGATTACCACGAAAAGCATCGCGCCCTCAGTCTGCCCGAACCACAGCAGCGCCAGCGGCACCCAGCACACGCTCGGCAGCCCCTGCAGGCCGAGCGCGAGCACGCCCACCGTGTCGCGCAGCGCGCGCAACCGCGCCGTCGCCATCCCGATGGGCACGCCCACGACCAGACCGATGAGGTAACCGACGAGCAAACGCTTCAACGTGACCACGCAGCTTGAGCCGAGCGTGCCGTCGAGCGCGGCGTCGCGGAGATACCGCGCCACCTCGAGCGGCGCCGGCAGCAGCACTGGCGACCAGAGGCGCAGCGAGTAGAGCACCTGCCAGAGCATGAGCAGGCCCACGAAGAAGAGGAAGGCGGTGAGGAAACGTTTCATTCGGCGGGTTCCTCCGTGGTCGGCAGGTGGCCCTTGAGCGCACGCATGATCTTGGTGGAATGCGCCGCGAGTTCGGGGGAGTTGATGTCGCGCGGCCGCGGCAGATCGATGCGGAACTGTTCCTGCACCCGGCCGGGGTTGGGGGAGAACAACACCACCCGGTCGCCGAGGCAGGCGGCCTCGCGCACGTTGTGCGTCACAAAGACGATCGTCTTCTTGCGCTCCTGCCAGATGCGCTGGATGTCGCCATAGAGCTGCTCACGCGTGAGCGCGTCGAGCGCGGCGAACGGCTCGTCCATCAGGAGCACCTTCGGGTTCGGCGCGAGGGCACGCGCGAGGGCGATACGCTGTTTCATGCCACCGGAGAGCTCGTGGATGTTGGCGTGTTGGAAACGCTCGAGCCCCACCAGTTGCAGGTAGTACATCGCCACGTCGCGACGCTCGGAGTCCTTCAGCCCGGGCTTGAGCTTCAGGCTGAACATCAGGTTGCCCATCACATCGAGCCACGGAAACAGCGCGTGTTCCTGGAACATCACCATGCGGTCCCGGCCGGGACCGGTCACCTGCCCGCCATCCGCCAGAATTCGCCCGCTGTCGGGCCGCTCCAAGCCGGCAATGATGTTGAGCAGGGTGGACTTCCCGCAGCCCGAGGGGCCGACTAGGCAGACGAACTCCCCCTCGCCCACCTGCAACGAAATGCGGTCGAGCGCATGCACGACCCGCCGGCCGGTGCGGAAAGTCTTGCTCACATCCTCCACCACCAGTTTGGCGGGAGCGATCGGTGCGAGTTCTTGTTGAAGCGTCATGGGAGGCAGGCGGAAGAGACAGTATCCGGCTCGGCGGCGGCACAACAGTCGGCGCTCACTCTTTGCCGAACATTCGGTCCACCGGTAGCGAGTCCTTCAACAGACCCGAGGCGCGGGCGTCGGCCATGAACTTCTCCAGCACCGCGGGTTCCACGTCGCCGGTGAAATGCAAGCGGCTCCACGCCGCCGCGATGAGCGGCGCCGAGATCTCGCGCCTCGTCTCCACCGAAAGCGCGGCCCGAACCCTCGCCTGCGCCTCGTCCGGATGCGCCACAATCCACGCGGTGAGTTCGAGGTGGGCGGCCCGGAGTTTGGCGGCGAGTTCCGGCCGCTCCTTGAGGAGCTTCACGCTCGCCACGAGGATCGTCGTGAGCGCGTCCTTCTCCTCGAGAAACACCCGGCCCTTGCCCTCGAGCACCAGGCGCGAGACCCATGGTTCCACCGTCCACACCGCATCGAGCCGGCCGGTCTGGAACAGCCCGAGCTGGTCGGGATTCGGCGTCGGAATGAGAAATACATCGCCGCCGGTCTGCGTGACCTTCAGGCCGTTGGCGCGAAACCAGGCGCGGGCCGCGATGTCCTGGGTGTTGGCCAGCTGGGGCGTGCCGACCTTCTTGCCGCGGAAATCCGCCGCCGCCGCGTAGGTGCTGTCACCCGGCACGACCAGTGCGGCCCCGCCACGGGCCGCCCCGGCGAGGATGCGGATCTCCTCGCCCTTCGAACGGATGTAGGCGTTGAGCGCCGGGTTCGGGCCCACGTAGGTCGCGTCGATCGAACCGGCGAAGATCGCCTCCATCGCGCTCGGCCCCGCGTTGAACGGGAACCACTGGATCGTCACCGCGGGCCCGAGCCGCTGCTCGAACCACCCCGCCCCGTCCCGTGTGCCCTGCGCGCCGATCACGCCCTGGGCATGCGTCACGTTCGGGAAATAGCCGAGCCGCAGCACAGTCGGCTCCGCGGCACGGCTCGCGGTCGCGCCGGCCCACAAGCCCAGCGCGCCCAACCAGAAGGCGGCGATACGAGAGATCATCGGTTGCATGGCGGCGACGACGATAGCCCCGCCCCCCGTGTTGAAAACTCCCAACCGCGGCCCTCGCGAATTTTCACCCGCGCCCCCGCCACCCACCGCCGGATACGGGACGAGCGGCCCCCGCGCCGCCCCGCCCGCGTAAGAGGCCTGTGAAACCACGGTCCCCGGCTGCAAAGACCATCGTCCGCCTCAAGTTCAGCGGGAGGTGGCCGATGCCACTCCTCGCCGATCGGCGCAGCCCACCAGCGGCTGCGCTCATCGCGCCGTCCATGCCCTCGTCGGAGCACCAATCCTCGCCCATCTCTTTCATGAATGTCGCCTCCGGCCATCTACGCCTCCTCCTGGTGGCGGCCATGTCCGACTCGGTCACCGGGCTCGCCCGCGACCTCTTCCTCCTCGACGAACATATCGAGACCGCCCTCCGCTCCGACACCGCCGGCACCCTCGCACTGCTCGACGCCGAGAACTTCGACGCCATCGCCGTTGATCTGCACCTCCCCGGCGATGTCGCCGGCCTGCTCGGCATCGTCGCCAACCGCCACCCCGGCATCATCCGGCTCGTCATCGCCGATGATCCCGCCGACCCGCTCTTCTCGCACGCCGCCCATCTCGCCCATTGCCTGCTGCCGCGCCCTTGCGATGCGGGCGCGATCCACAACGCGATCCACGACACCCTCGCCACGGCCCGCCGGATGAGGGACCCGGCGCTGAGTGCCGCGGTCGCCGGAATTCTCGCACTACCCGAATCGCCGGCCATGCGCCGCGAACTGCTCGGCCTCCTGGCGGACGAAGAGACCTCCGTCGAACACGTCGAGGAGGCCGTGCAGAAGAACCCCGCCATCGCCGCCAAGCTCCTGCAGATCTCCAACTCCGCCTACTACGGTTCCCGCGGTTCCGTCGCCTCGATCGGCGAGGCCGTGTCGATGCTCGGCCTCGACACCGTCCGCGGCATCGTCACCTCCGCCCACCTCTTTGAGGCGATGCCGGCCGCGGCCCTCAAGGGCACTTCTGCCGCCGATATCTGGAGCCACTCTGTCGCCTGCGCCGTGATGGTGCGCCGCATCGCCTGGCACGTGCGCGCCAGCGTGAACGTCAACCGCGCCGCCTTCACCGCGGCGCTCCTCCACGACGTCGGCAAACTCGTCATGGCCCTCGCCCACGGCGAAGCCTACGGCGAGCTGCGCCGCCGGCCGCCCACCCATCCGCTTTGGCAGGACGAGGAGCGTGCGTTCGGTCACCACCACGGCACCGCCGGCGCCCTGCTGCTCGAGCTCTGGGGGCTGCCCTCCGTCGTCGTCGAGTCCGTCGCACTCCACCACACCCCGCACCGCGCCCGCGAGTCCACCATCTCGCCGCTCACCCTCGTCCACCTCGCCAACGCCCTCGTCCACAGCGAGAATGCCGGCCAACTCGCCGAGGCCCGTCTCGACGGCGGCTATCTCCAGCGCCTGCTGCTGCCCGCCAAACTCGAACTCTGGCAGGCCGCGCTCACCGCCGAGGTCTAGCCCGGACGCGTGCGCGAGGCGGCGACGCCTTGTCCGCCTCGGGCCCCTGCTCGTGCTCCGGGACGCCGCCGCCGTCCGCTCGCCAGAAACGCGTTGACCCCGCTCCGGGCGCGCGCGGAATGCCCGCGTGGACCAACCGCCTCCCGCAGCCGCCGGCGTGACCATCGATTGGGGACGCACCCGCTACCGCGACGCCTGGCAACGCCAGGACACGCTCGTCGCCGCCCGCACCGCCGGCACCGCACCCGATACCCTCGTCTTCACCGAGCACGAGCCGGTCTTCACCGTCGGCCTGCGCAGCGGCGCCGAACGGCACCTGGTCTGGACACCGCCCCAACTCGCCGCCCAGGGCATCGAGGTCGTCGCCACCAACCGCGGTGGTGACATCACCTACCACGGCCCCGGGCAGATCGTCGGGTATCCCATCGTCAATCTCGACCCCCGCCGCGATCTCCACGCCTATCTCCGCTTCCTCGAGGAGGTGCTGATCCGCACCGTCGCGCACTACGGCCTCATCGCCGCCCGCCGCGAGGGCAAGACCGGCATCTGGCTCGGCACCCGCAAGATCGCCGCCATCGGCGTGGCCGTGAAACGCTGGGTCGCCCACCACGGCTTCGCCCTCAACGTCACCACGAACCTGGGGCACTTCGGCGGTATTGTCCCCTGCGGCATCGTCGACGGCACGGTCACTTCCCTCGCCGCCGAACTCGGCCCGCACTGCCCCTCGCTCGAGCAGGTCCGCGCCGACCTCGCCACCGAGTTCTGGGCCCGCTGGCCCGCCTTCCTCGCCGGTACCGACCTCTGACCCTCGCGATCCCTTCGGTCCGTTCGCCCGAGGCCGCGCGTCCCGGCACCAAATACTCTCACGGTCGTGAACCTATTTGGCGGCGTCCGCAGTCGGCCCGCCGGGCATACCAGTTTCCCTCATTTTCCGCCGCTTCGCTGGCCTGCTGCCTCATACCCACCGTCCCCGCCAACATCCGGATTGCACCCGCCGCCGAATCCCCGAATTTCAGCCCTCCGATGGTCACGCGTAAACCCGACTGGCTCCGCGCCAAGCTTCCCTCCGGCCCCGAGTACGGCGCCGTCCGCCGCCTCGTCGAGGGCAGCAGCCTGCACACCGTCTGCCAGAGCGCACAATGCCCCAACATCGGCGAGTGCTGGTCGCGCGGCACCGCCACCGTGATGATCCTCGGCAACATCTGCACGCGTTCCTGTAACTTCTGCGCGATCCAGACCGGCCGCCCCGCCGCCCCCGACCTCGGCGAACCCGCCCGCGTGGCCGAGGCCGTCGACACCATGAAGCTGCGGCACTGCGTGATCACCTCCGTCGCCCGCGACGACCTGCCCGACGGCGGTGCTGCCGCCTGGGCCAACACCATCCGCGCCGTCAAACACCGCAACCCCGCCTGCGCCGTCGAGGTCCTCATCCCCGACCTCAAGGGCCGCACCGAGCACCTCGACATCATCCTCGAGGCCAAGCCCGACATCCTGAACCATAACGTGGAGACGGTGGAGCGTCTCCAGAAGCCGGTCCGCGTGCAGGCGCGCTACGACCGCAGCCTTTCCATCCTTCGCCACGCCAAGAGTCGCGGGTTCACCACCAAGAGCGGCCTCATGCTCGGCGTGGGCGAGCGCAAGGAGGAGATCGCCCAGACCATGCGCGACATGCGCACGGCCGGCGTCGACGTCCTCACCATCGGCCAGTACCTCCAGCCCACCCCGCAACATCTCGCCATCGACCGTTGGGTCACGCCCGACGAATTCGCCGAATGGAAACAGTTCGGCCTCTCGATCGGCTTTGGTGTCGTCGAGTCCGGCCCGCTCGTCCGCTCCTCCTACCACGCCGACGAGCAGTCCGCCCGCTACACCGGCGCCGAGGCACTGCACACGGCGGTACTCCCATAGTCCGGAGTTTCGTGGCGTAGCGGAAACCGTAAGGTTTTCGCAGAGGGCAAAGCGCGAAACACTGACAAGTTCCGCCACGACAGTCTGCAATCGCCCTCGCCCGGTGTGTGAAACATGCGGGATAGGACTCCGCTGACTTGATCGGCTCCGGAGCGACGTCAAACCGACGATCTTCGCGCCGCCACCGATTCGGCCCCACCAGGACAGGACAGCTTCTGTGGCCAATCGGCCCGCCTTCTACCGCCAGGGACGACCGTATCCGCGGTGGACACGCGCCCCCCACCCGATTGGCTCGCTGGAGTCTTCACCCCAGAGCACACCCAGCCCATGCACTCGCCATCCGCTTCCGTCGCCAAACATGTCGTAGCCGCCCTCGGCCTTGTCGTGATTGTTTCCGTCGCACCCGCGCAGATCATAACCGATCTCCTCGCCGAGCCCTCCCAATGGCAGCCGTGGATGATCACCCCCGGTGCCGACCTGCACGTCACGACCGGAGGCACCGCCCCGTATCTCGCTGGGACCGCCGACGAGTCGTTTGCCGCAATCTACAACGGTACCACCACCCTGCCGTACGACAGTGACTGGTCCCTAAGCGCTTTCGCTCAAATCAACAATCCCTACATGGCGCCCTACGTGTCGAACTACCGCCTCGCACCAGGGGCTTGGGTTGGACTTGAGTTCGTGATCTCCCCCTTCGCCGCCTCGATGGAGGACCACCGCGTCGGCTATGGCTTCGAATATGGCTACTGGAACGAGTCGGGCCCGCGTCTGGAACTGAGCAGTTATGCCTTCGCCGATGGTGAAGAGGTGCCGACGGGCAGCAACGGAATCGGCACGGAGACTCCGTTTGCCGCCATGCGCATGGATTTCTCCAGTCAGGACAAGACCATCACCTTTTTCCGGCTAACCTTCGACGGTGGCATGTCGGGCTGGCTTCGGGACGGTCCCGCCTTGTCGCTGACCAGCAGCGGCGCGGATTTCGGCATGGGGGCACAGGATCGCTTCGCTGTCGCGCTGGTGGGCAATTCCTCCGGAGTGTGGGCCGACGCCTCGTTCTCCAATGTCCGGCTGATCACCGCCGCGCCGCCCGCCGCACCCGTGCCCGAGCCGTCCACCTACGGACTCGCCGGCTTGGCCGTGCTCGCCTTGGCCATCGCCCGGCGACGCCTGCGCCGCTGAAACATCACCCCGGCCGCCCGCGAGGCAGCCCCCAAGGCTGCCTCTTTTCTTTCGCCCATTGGGCGCCGGCTCCGCGCCCTCACGCTCCGAGCTTCTTCACGACGGCGGCCACGAGGCCGTCCATCGTCGCCGCAGTGGCCTCGAAATCCACCGGCATGCCCACCCGGCGCATCACGTCGCTGGTCACCGGCCCGAGACTGCCCGCCAGCGGGCGTTTCGCACCCGGCCGCGGGGCGAGCGTCGACGCCTGTTTCACGAACGACTCCACCGCCGAACCGCTCGCGAACAGAATCGCATCCGCGCCGAGTTGACGGAAATCCGCCGCCACGTCGCTCCCGCCGGCCGCGACGTCCTCGGTCGAATAGACCGGCAGCTGGTCGACTATCGCCTGCTGTTCGCTCAAACCTTTCACCACCACGTCGCGGTTTCGGTCGCCGGTGACGACGAGCACCTTGAGATTCTCCATCGTCTCGAACGCGGCCAAGGCCTCCACCAGCGCCTCGCCCACGTGCTCCTTCGGCATCACATCCACATCGAGGCGGAAGGCGTTCAACTCCGCCGCCGTGCCAGGGCCGATCGCTGCGAGCCGCGCCCCGCCGAGCGCCCGGATGTCCCGGAACCGCCGGAAGAACTCACTGAAGAAAAACCGGACGCCGTTCGGACTCGTGAATACCATCCATTGGTAGCTCGCGATCTCGCCGAAGATCTCGTTGCCGGTCTCCTCGTCCACCGCGGACACGATCTCGATCAACGGCAACTCGAGCACCGTCGCGCCCAAGGCCGCGAGTTTCTCGCGCAGTTCGCCGGCCTGTTCGCGAGCTCGGGTGATGACGATGCGGCGCCCTTGCAGCGGGCGTGCGGCGGAAGTTGTTTCGATGTCGCTCATGCGAGCCCAAGCTCCTTGAGCACGCGCCGGGCGAAGTCAATGGGAGCGGTGCCGTCCTGCCGCACCAGTTGCCGGCCGCACCGCTCATGGTAGAGCCGGACCGCGCCGTCGGCTGTGGCGTGCGCGGCGAACGCGATCTGGCAACCCGCTCCCGTCAGCGTCTGGAACGCCCGCTCGATGTCCACCTGCTGCCGCGTGGGCGCGTCGAGCAACGGAGCGAATCGGCCCGCCTCCTCACGCCGGCACTGCACTGCCACCGCGCCCTGCCCCACCGCCGGCACCATCTCGTCGACGCCGAGCGGCCGGAACACCACGCCGGGCCACTCGCGAATGCCCAGGCGGTTGAGCCCGGCCTGTGCGAGGATGGTCGCATCGGCATCGCCGCGGGCGATCTTCGTCAGACGCGTGTCCACGTTGCCGCGAATCTCGGTGTAGCGCAGGTCCGGAAACAGCGCCGCGATCTGGCCGCGCCGCCGCGGGCTGCTCGTCGCCAGCGTCGCCGGAGTTTGGACTCCCGCACGCAGCACCAGCACGTCGCGCGGATCCTCGCGTGGCAGATAGCCGGCCACGACAAGGTCGCCGTCCGCCGTCTCGCCGGGCAGATCCTTCGTGCTGTGCATCGCCAGCGTGGCTTCGCCGCGACGCAGCGCCTCCTCGATCTCGGCGGTGAACAAGCCCTTGCCGCCCTGTTTCTCCAGCGACCACTCGAGCTTGCGGTCGCCCGTCGTCACGATCTTGAGCGCCTCGAACGCCACCCCGGGCATCCGCGCCGCGAGAAAGTCGATCACGAGCTGCGTCTGGGCGAGCGCCAGCGGGCTCTTGCGGGTGGCGATGCGGAGCGTGGTCACGCCGCCACCGTGCCAAACCGCCCCTGCTGCGCCAGCCCGATCTTCGGTGCGTCCCGTCCCCAAACGGCGCTTGCCCCCCGCGTCCGGCTTTGCCGCTATCGGCCCCGCATGAGCGACAAACTCGCCGAGATCATGGCCCACAAACGGCAGGAGATCGCCCCCCTGCTGCGTCCCGTCTTTGAATCCGATCTGGCGGCGCTGGATGCGCAGCTGCCCAAGCCTCCCTCGTTCGCCGCCGCCCTCCGCCGCGCCGACGGCCGCCTCGCCGTCATCTCCGAGATCAAGCGCCGCTCGCCCTCCGCCGGCGCCATCGCCGCCACAGCCGATTCCGCCGCCCAGGCGCGCAAGTACCGCGACGCCGGCGCCGACGCCCTCTCCGTTCTCACCGACCAGAAGTTTTTCGGCGGTTCGCTCGACGACCTTCGTCTCGTCGCCCGGGAGTTTGCCACCAACGGCCCCGCGCTGCCCCGCCTGCGCAAAGACTTCTTCATCCATCCCGTGCAGGTCGCCGAGGCGCGCGAGGCCGGCGCCAGCGCGATCCTCATCATCGTCCGTGCCCTCAACGACGACGAGATCAAGGCGCTCGCCAGCGCCGCGGCTGCCGCGGGCCTCGACGCGCTCTACGAAATCCACAACGAGCCCGATCTCGCGCGTGCGCTCGCCGCCGGCGCGAAGATCATCGGCGTGAACAACCGCGACCTCGCCATCTTCAAGACCGACCTCGCCCTCTCCGAGCGCCTCCTGCCACAGGTGCCCGACGGCATCATCAAGGTCAGCGAGAGCGGCATCTTCGGCGCCGCCGAGGCCGGCCGCGCCCGTCGGTCCGGCGCCCACGCGGTGCTCGTCGGCGAGGCGCTGATGAAGGCCGCGGATCCCGCCGCCCTCCTCGCCGAGTTCCGCCGCGCCTGAGCGGCTCGCCGCGCGCACGTCGCGGAAGTTTGCGGCGCCCGCCAAAACACCCTTGCCAAAGCGCCGGGGCCCCCGCGAAATCCGCACCGGTTTTCCCGGGACCGTATTTCAACGGATAGAATGGTGGCCTCCGAAGCCGCAGATGTGGGTTCGATTCCCGCCGGTCCCGCCACCTCTGAGAGAGCGCCGAAAACAGCCCAAGTGCTAAACAGGGTGCTAAATCGCTCGCCGAGATTCGGCCGCCACGGCACGAGGCACAACCCGGCCACCTCATGCGCTGTCGCGCCAGCCTCGCCGAGACCTTCCGTCCGCACTTCCCGTGGTTGACAGGAAACCGGCACGACGCCGTCATCGGTGACCCACTATGCGTTTCCCCACCCCGCTGCTGCTCGCCGCCCTTCTCGCCACGCTTACCGGTTGCTCCTCCTTCACCCCGCCCCAATTGTCCGCCGACGAGGACGCCAAGGGGCGCTGGGAACTGGACCAGGAAAAGGACACCACGTTCACCATCACCCTCGTCCGCGGCATGACTCCCGCCGTGGTGACCAAGCTGCTCGGCAAGCCGCTCTTCGTCCGTCCGCTCAAAAAGTCCGAACGGCCTTCGGAGGAGTGGACCTACCGGCGCTATACACTCGGCGGGTACAAGATGAACACGGAGCGGTCCAAGGCCGGCTTCGTGACCTTCACCCAGCGCGTGACCTATGTGGAAACGCTTGAGCTCATCTTCGTCGACGGTCTGCTGGAGAAGGTGCACACCTCGCGGTACCGCGACGACGTCGAACCCAATAGTCCGAACCGCCGTCTGTGACGGCGCGCCGCGCTCGGGGCGGCCGGCACGGTCGCCGACACGCGCGGCAACCGTCTCCCGCCTACGCCGCCAGCACCCGGCGCACCGCCACCGCCAGTTCCGCCGCCTTGTAGGGCTTGGGTAGAAATTGCGCGCTCCGGCCGTCGCCCGGCTCGAACTGCTCGGCCTCCCGCGTATAGCCGCTGCAGAAGAGCACCCGCAATTCTGGCTTCAGCAATTGGAGACGCGCCGCCAGTTCGTGGCCGCTCATGCCACCCGGCATCACGATGTCGGTGAAGAGCAGGTCGACCCGGCCGCCGATCTCCGTCCAGAGCCGCAGCGCCGCGGGCGCGTTGTCGGCCTCAAGCACCGTGTAGCCGAGCCGGCGCAGTGCCATGCGCGCCACGGCGCGCACCGCCACCTCGTCCTCGACCACGAGAACCGTCTCACAACCACCGGGTAACGCCTCGCCCGTGGCATCCGCCACCGCGCCGGCGCTCGGCACCGCGCGGGCGACCGCAGGCAGAAACACCCGGAAACGGGTACCGGCCCCCGGCGCGCTCTCCACCTCGATCCAGCCCTCGTGCTGGTTCACCACGGCATAGACGATCGCCAGCCCCAAGCCGGTGCCCTTGCCGACCTCCTTGGTCGTGAAGAACGGCTCGAAGATCCGCGCGAGGTTCTCCGGGGCGATCCCGGCCCCGGTATCCGCCACGGACAGGCAAACGAACTGCCCCGGCCGCGCCTGCGGGTGCCGCCGCGCCTGCTCCTCGTCGAGCGTCGCCACGTCAAGTTCGATGAGCAACCGGCCGCCCCGCGGCATCGCGTCGCGCGCGTTGACGGCGAGGTTCATCAGCACCTGCTCGAGCATGCCCGGATCGGCGAACACCACCGGCAGCTCCGGCGCGAACCGGCTCTCCAGCGTGATATCTTCGCCGAGCACGCGCCGCAGCAGCTTCGTCATACCGCCGACCAGGTCGCCGGCGTCGAGGTTCTTGGCCGCCTTCACATTGCGACGGCTGAACGTCAGCAACTGGCGTGTGAGGTTGGTCGCGCGCTCCGCCGCGTTGGAGATTTCCTCCACTCCGGCGCCGATCTCCGCGCTCATCGCGCCGCGCATCCGCAACATCGACACCTGCATTTGGATGATCGTGAGCAGATTGTTGAAGTCGTGCGCGACGCCGCCGGCGAGCAGCCCCACGGCCTCCATCTTCTGCGACTGGCGGATCTGCTCCTCGAGCTGGAGCTTCTCGGTGATGTCGCCCACATAGCAGTGCACCACGCTCTGCTGCACGATCGGGTAGAACGACCACGAGAGCGTGCGCGCGCCGTGCCGGGTCTCGTGCCGCAGGCGCGGCTTCTGGCTGTCGAGGCACTCGCACACCATCGCCGCGTGGTCGGGCGGCAGCATGCGTTCGACGGACTCGAGCCCGATCGAATGTGCCAGCAACACCGCCGCCCGGTTGAAGTAGGACAGGCGCCCGCCGGAGTCGAAGGCGAGCACCGGGTTGGGATTCAGCTCGGGGAACGACGCGAGCTTGCGGATCTCGTTGGCCGCGCGGTCGCGCTCGCTCTCGTCGACGATCATGCCGAGCAGATAGCCCACACCCTCGATCTCGATACGCTCGAAGAATCCGGTCGACAGCCGCCGCTCGCCCGAGCGGGTCTTGAACGACACCTCGACATACCGCAGCGAATTGCCCGTCCGCAGCCGCGAGAGCAGCTGCACGCCCTGCTGCCGGTCGACGAGGAAATCGAGATCGGCCACGCTATGGCCCAGGACACCGTCGGCCGTGAAGCCCGAAAACTCCTCGAAGGCCGGGTTCACATCGATGATCGCCAGATCACTCCAGCGCAACAGGACCGTGGCCACCGGGTTGCTCTGGAACAGCCGGTTGAACAGATCTTCCTGCGGCGGGGCACCGCCCCCGATCTCCGCTTCGACGACCTCCGGCCGCAGCGGCATCGCCGCAAGGTGCGCATGCGTGATCGCGCGCTCGGGCGCGCTTCCTCCGGTGATGAAGACGCGCAGGGGCTGTGGGGCATTCTCGCTCATGTGGGCGCCGAATTTCACACGCTCGCCCACCTCCTCGTCGATGGAAAAGCGCGAAAACATCGGGGGGTCCTCCCCAGGCCCCGCCTCACCCGCCCTCCGCCAACGCCGCACACCGGGACGCCAGGTCCGGATCGAGCATCGCGCGCAGCATCTCCTGCAACTCGGGCGCCATGAACTCGTGGTCGTCGGGGATGCCGAGCACGTCGATCGGCGGCAGTTCCAGCCCCGCAAAGTCCTCGGCGAGCCGCCGTTTGTGCTCGCGCTCCATCGCAAAAACCACGTCGGCCCAGCGCAGATCCTTCACGCTCACCCGCCGCAGTGCCTCGCGGCGCACCCCGGCCGAGCGCACCTCCAACCGCGGGTCATTCCGATAGAGATGCTCCGCGGTGAGGCTGCGCTTTTTGTTCATCGCGCAGACGAAAAGGACACGCAGTCGGCGACTCATCGAATCAGCCCCCGCAGCCACTCCAGCCCCTCCGACCACGCGCCGATGTTGCTCGCCGCGTTGATGTGCCCCGCGGCGCCCACGGAGACGAACTCGCTGCCCCATGCCCCGGCGCAGGCGGGCGCGAAGTCGGCCGCAGCATAGGGGTCGTCGGAACTGCCCACGACAAGGCTGCGAAACGGCAACCGCTTCCGCGGCGTCGGGCCAAATGACGCGAGCACAGGCGGGAAACCCGGCTGCGCCGGGTCCGGCGGGGCGACGAGCAGTGCCGCTGCAACCGATCGCCTCGTACGACCCGCCCAGTGTGCCACGAGAAGACAGGCAAGACTGTGCGCAACCAGCACGGCCGATGGCCCCGCCGCCGCCACGGCACCGTCCAGTGTCTCAATCCACTCTTCAAGTACCGGCCGCTCCCAGTCGCGTTGCTCGACCCGCGAGAACTCGGGATACAGGCGCTCCCACGCCGTCTGCCAATGCTCCGGACCGGAGCCGCCATAGCCGGGCAGGATCAGCACCGGGCACGGCCACGACATCGCCGGCGCATCCATCTCAGCGCGCGCTCGCCTCGCCCGGCTCTGTCGCCAGGGCCGCGCGGATCTTCGCCGCGACAGAATCGAGCACCTCCGGCCCGACAATCGCGCGCTCGGCGCCCATACCAGCGTCGCCGGCGAATCGGGGCATGATGTGGAGATGGGTATGGAACACCTTCTGACCCGCGGGCGCTCCGGCGTTGGCGAGGAAGTTGAAGCCTTCCGCCTTCAGGTCGGTGCGCTGAATCGCTCCAGCGATCCGCTGCGCCACAACCACCATCTGCGCCGCGGTCGCCGGCGGAGTGCTTGTCAGATCGACGGCATGCACCGCCGGAACGACAAGCACGTGGCCCGGATTACGCGGCGCATGGTCAAGAAACGCCACCACGAGTTCGTCGCGGTAGACGATCGCCGCCGGCCGCGTCCCGGCGACAATCTCGCAGAAGATGCAGGCCGGTGCAGCGGTGTCCGCCGAGGCACGCCCGGCAAGCATCGCCAGAAGAAGCCCGGCGAGGGCGAAACGCAGGAGGCGCAGCATGGCGCTCAGATATGGATCGCCTGGCCGTGCGTGGCCGCAGCGGCCTCGGCGAGCGCCTCGCTGAGCGTCGGGTGCGCGTGGATCGTGTGGTGAATCTCGTCGATCGTGGCCTCCACGTTCATCGCTAGGCCGAACTCGGTGATGAGCTCCGTCGCCTCGCCGCCGATCACGTGCGCGCCGAGGATCTCTCCGGTCTTCGCATCGCTGATGATCTTCACGAATCCTTCGGAGTCGCCCGCCGCCACGGCGCGGCCGGAGGCGGTGAAGGGGAACTTGCCGACCTTGTACTCAAGTTTCTTCTCCTTCGCGGCCTTCTCGGTCAGCCCGATGCTCGCCACCTGCGGGTGGCAGTAGGTGCAGCCGGGGAAGAGCTTCACGCGCTCCGGTTTGCCGGCGCCGAAGATGCCGTTGACGGCGTTGATCGCCGCGAACGGCGCCACGTGCGCGAGCCACGGAGGCCCGATGATGTCGCCCGCGGCGTAGATGCCGGGAACGGAAGTCTGGTAGTCGTCGCCAACCTTCAGGTACCCACGGTCGAGTTCCGGCTTCACGCGCGGCCCGAGCAGGCCCTCGGTGTACGCGCCCACGCCGACCGCCTGCAGCAGCGCGTCGGCCTCGATCTCCTCGGTCTTGTCGCCCTTCACGAGCTTCAGCTTCACGCCCGTGTCCGTCACACGGATGTCCTCGCACTTCGTGCCGGTGTGGATCGCGATGCCCTGTTTGGTCAGGCTGCGCTCGAGCAGTCTCGCGACCTCCTCGTCCTCGACGGGCAGGACCTGCGGCAGCATCTCGACGAGAGTCACCTTCGTGCCAAAGGAATTGTAGAAATAGCTGAACTCGACGCCGATCGCGCCGGCGCCGACGACCACGACCGACTTCGGCTGGTCCGTGCGGGCAAGCGCCTCGCGCGAGGTCATCACTCGTTTGCCGTCGACCTCGAGGCCAGGGATGCGCTTCGGCTTCGCGCCGGTGCAGATGAGAATCTTGGCGGCCTTGAGGATCGTGCCCTTCTTCGCGCCCTCGGTGATCTCGATCATGCCGGGCGCCGGGACGGACGCCTTGCCCACGATGTAGTCGACCTTGTTCTTCTTGAAGAGGAACTCGATGCCCTTGGCCATCTGGTCGGACACGCCGCGGGAGCGTTGCACGACCTTGGCAAAGTCAAAGCCCGCGCCTTGCACGGACAGGCCGTAGGCGTCGGCTTTCTGGAACGTCTTGAAGAGTTCGGCGCTCTTGAGCAGGGCCTTGGTCGGAATGCAGCCCCAGTTCAAACAGGTGCCGCCGGCGCGCTCCATCTCGATGCACGCGACGCGCTTGCCGAGCTGGCCGGCGCGAATGGCGCCCGCGTAGCCCGCGGGACCGCCGCCGATGACGATGAGATCGTACGAGGTGTTTTCGGACATGGTGTAGATGCTCCGCTTGGGAGCCGCCAAAGCTTCCCCGTTGCCCGCCCCGGTCAACCGGGAAAACCGCTACGCCCCACGGCAGTAACGCCGATTCCGGGGACAGTCCCTCGCGCGGCCGGAAACTAATGATCCTCGGAGGAACGCGCCCGCCCCCTCCGCGCTCACACGTCGATCACGTCGCCCTTGCCGGGCGGCGGTGTCGGCCGCGGCGGTTCTTGCGGACCGCTGCGCACCTGCACCCGCTTGCCGCCGAAGAAGACCGTGAACGCCATGTTCGTGATGCTGATGATGGCCGATCCGAGCAGCGCCGCCCAGAGGCCCTCGACGTGGAAGCCCTTCACGACCAGGCTCGTCATCCAGAGCAGGAAGGCGTTGATCAGCCACAGTCCGAAACCGGCCGAGAGAATCACCAGCGGCAGCGTGAACAGCACCAGCAGCGGCTTCAGAATCGCGTTGAAGACGCTCAGCAGAAGCACGACAACCAGCAGCGTCAGGCCGTCGTCGCACTCGATCCCGCGCACGGACTTCGCGGCCAACGCCACACCCATCGCCAGGAACAACCAGCGCAACACCGTTTTGAAGAGTCCGTCTTTCATCGTCGTCTCGCGGCCAATCTCGTGCGCCGCCCTCCCGGAGCAATGAAAATACTCCTCGTGCAAGACCGGTTGCGCGGCGGCGGCACCGAGCGGCAGACGGTCTTCCTCGCCCGCTCCTTCGCGGCCCGCGACCACGCGGTGTCGCTGCTCACCTTCCGCCCCGGCGGCGCGCTCGCCGGCGACCTCGCCGGCACCGGCGCAACCCACCGCGCGCTCCAGCCTTTCGATACCGGGCTCGACTGGTTCGCCCCGCAGCTGGACGCCGTCGCCCGTGCGTTCGCCCCCGACGTTGTTCTCTGCATGGGCCGCATGGCCAACTGCCGCGGCGGGCAGCTCCAGCGGGCGCTGCCGTCGGCCGCCGTCGTCGCCACCGTGCGCACCGGCAAGAGCCTGCCGTGGCTCTATCGGCGCAGTCTGCGCACCGTACGCGCTGTGGTGACGAACTCAGAGTTCGCGCAGCGCACCCTCGTCGCCGCGGCCGGCGCCGCGGACCGCTGCACGGTCATCGCCAACGCCCTGCTCTACGCCGGCCTGCTCACGCTCGAGCCCGCGCCGACCGAGCCGCCCGTCATCCTCAACGTCGCGCAGTTCCGCCGCGGCAAAGGACACGCCGCGCTTCTCGCCGCCTGCGCCGCCCTCCCACGCGACCTTGCCTGGCGACTGGAGTTTGTCGGCGACGGCCCCGAGCGCGCCGGCTGCGAGCGCGCCGCAGTACAGGCCGGCATCGCAGACCGTGTCGTTTTCCACGGCTGGCAGAAACACCCGACCGATTTCTACCGCCGCGCCAGCATCGCCGCACTCGCCTCGCAGCCGGGTTTCGAATCGCTGCCGAACTTCCTCGTCGAAGCCCAGTGCGCCTGCCTGCCCGTCGTCGCCTGCGACACCGACGGCGTCGCCGAGACATTCCGCGATCAGGAAACCGGTCTGCTCGTTCCCGCGGGCGACGCCACGCAGTTCACCGCCGCGTTGGCCGTGCTGCTCTCGCAGCCCGCGCGCCGCGGGTCGATGGCTGCTGCCGCCCGCGCTTGGGCGCGCACGCAGTTCGACCCGGCCCAACAGGTCGAAGCCTACCTCGCGCTGTTCGCGCGCCTCCGGTCCTCCTGAAACGACCGTCCATCGCGGGCGAGTTGCATGCCGCGCCGCGTCGCATAACCCTCCGCGGCTTCCCACATGGCTGCGCTCGAATCCATCCGCCTCCGCGGCGTCCGTCAGAACAATCTCAAGGGCTTCGACCTCGACCTCCCGCTCGGTCGCTACGTCGTCGTCACCGGCCTGAGCGGCGCGGGCAAATCCTCGCTCGTCTTCGAGACGCTCCACGCCGAGGGCCAGCGACGCTACGTCGAGACATTCAGCGCCTACACGCGCCAGTTCCTCGAACTGCTCGCCAAGCCGCAGGTCGATTCGATCGAGAACATCCGGCCCTCGATCGCCATCGAGCAGAGCAACACGGTGAAGACCTCGCGCTCGACCGTCGGCACGATGACCGAACTCACCGACTACTTCAAAGTCTGGTTCAGCCACGTCGCCGCCTGCTACGACCCGGGGACCGGCGAACGCGTCGAGGACGACAATCCACAGACGATCTGGGCCAAAGCCTCGTCTCAGTTCTCCGGTTCCACCGTGCTCGTGGCCTTCCGCGTCGCCCGCCCCGAGAACATCACCTGGGCCGAGATTCTCCAGAATCTCCAGGGCCAGTCTTACCAACGCGTCCTGACTCCGGACGCCACCGGCACCTGCGCACTCCTCCGCATCGACGACATCCTCGGCGCCGAGTCCCCCCGTAGCGGAACGCGTGAGCGTTTCGATTCCGCTGCCACCCTCTTCGTCGTCCAAGACCGCATCACCCTCGACGCGAACGCCAAGCCGCGCTTCGTTGAAGCGGTTGAGACGGCCCTCCATTTCGGCCAAGGCGAAGTCTTCAGTTTCCGCGAAACGACCTCCGGTCGGTTCGCGGAAACTGGCCACTATTCCCGCGGTCTCCACTCGCCCAAGACCGGTCGCCGTTTTCGCCCGGCGGCACCGGCGATGTTCTCCTTCAACTCGCCCATCGGCGCCTGCCCGAAGTGCCGCGGTTTCGGCCGCATCATCGACATCGACTACCGCCTCGCGATCCCCGACCAGACCTTGAGCATCAACGACGGCGCGATCAAATGCTGGGAAGGCGAGGTCTTCGGCGAGTCGAAGCGCGACCTGCTCGGCTTCGCGAAGAAGAAGAAGCTGCCCACGCACATCCCCTTCTGCGACCTCACGCCGGCCCAACAGGCCTACGTGATCGACGGCGAGCCGGGCTACGGCGAGAACGGCGTCGAGTGGCCCGCCGCGTGGTACGGCCTCAAGGGCTTCTTCCGCTACCTCGAGACGCGCACCTACAAGATGCACTACCGCGTCTTCCTCTCGCGGTATCGCGCCTACAACCTCTGCCCCGAGTGCCACGGCACCCGCCTCCAACCCGAGGCGCTCTGCTGGAAATGGCAAGGCCGCACCCTGCCCGAGCTCTACCAGCTTCCCGTCGCAGACCTGCTCGCCCTCCTCTCGCCTCTCGACCGTGGAGAAACGCGTGAGCGTTTCGTCTCCGTCACCGATCCCGCGAGCGGCTCTTCCTCCAACCGAAAATCGGCAATCGAAAACCCAAAATCCTCGGACCTCGCCCTCGACGCCATCCTCTCCCGCCTCCGCTACCTCGAGCAGGTCGGCCTCGGCTACCTCACGCTCGATCGCCAGTCGCGCACGCTCTCCGGCGGCGAGGTCGAACGCGTCAATCTCACCTCCTGTCTCGGCTCCTCGCTGGTCGATACCCTCTTCGTCCTCGACGAACCCTCCGTCGGCCTCCACCCGCGCGACATCGACCGCCTCATCGGTATCATCCGCTCCCTGACCGACGCCGGGAACACCGTCGTTGTCGTCGAGCACGACGAGTCCATGATCCGCGCAGCCGATCATGTCATCGAGATCGGCCCGGAGCCCGGCGCCGCCGGCGGCCATGTCGTCTTCCAAGGCGACGTTCCCGCCCTGCTCGCCTCGCCCAAGGCCATCACCGGCGCCTACCTCTCCGGCCGCCGCTTGATCCCCGTGCCGGCGTTCCGCCGTCCGGTGTCCGAATGTGGCGCCGCTCGCCAGCGCGGCGATTCTCCCAGCCCTTCCGCCTCCTCCCGTAGCGGAACTCGTGAGAGTTTCGATTCCTCCGCCCAATCCGCAGTCCGCAATCCACAGTCCGCAATCGAGCCGGTCCGCTGGCTCACCTTCTCCGGCGTCTCAAAACACAACCTCCGCGACCTCTCCATCTCGCTCCCACTCGGCCGCTTCGTCGCGCTCTCCGGCGTGTCCGGCTCCGGCAAGTCCACGCTGCTCGACCACGTCATCCACCAAGGTCTGCTCGCCGCCCGCCGCCAGTTCGCCGAAGACCCGGCGACCATCGGTGCGATCCACGGAGCCGAACATCTCGGCGAAATCGTCCTCGTCGACCAGTCGCCGCTCAGCCGCACTCCGCGCTCCAACGCCGCGCTCTACGCCGACGCTTGGGAAGGCATCCGCAACCTCTTCGCCTCGACCGAAACCGCCCGCGAGGCCGGCTACTCCGCCTCCAGCTTCTCCTTCAACACCGGCGACGGCCGCTGCGATCACTGCTCCGGCCTCGGCTACGAAGCCGTCGAGATGCAGTTTCTTTCCGACGTCTACGTGCCCTGCCCGATCTGCGAAGGCCGCCGTTTCAAGCCCGAGATCCTCGCCTGCACCTGGCAGAACCGCAGCGTCGCCGACGTCCTCGCGCTCACCGTCCGCCAAGCGCTCGACTTCTTCGCCGCGCAACCCGCAATCCGCTCGCGCCTCCAACCTCTGGACACCGTCGGTCTCGGCTACCTCACCCTCGGCCAGCCGCTCAACACCCTCTCCGGCGGCGAGTCCCAACGCCTCAAGCTCGTCAAGTACCTCGGCACCTACACCGGCTCTACCGCCCCCGCCCCCCTCGCCCATAACCCATCACCCGCCGCCGGTGCCTTGCTCCTCCTCGATGAGCCCACCACCGGCCTGCACCGCCACGACGTCGGCCGTCTGCTTTCCGTGCTCCACGCCCTCGTCGACCAGGGTCACAGCGTCGTCGTGATCGAGCACAACACCGACGTCCTCAAGAACGCCGACTGGCTCATCGAGATCGGTCCCGAGGGCGGCGCCGCCGGTGGCCGCATCGTCGCCGAAGGCAAACCCGAACAGGTCGCGCTCACCCAGTCCGCCACCCCGCCCTACCTGCGCGCCGCCCTCTCCGGCTCCGTCGCCACCGAGCCTCTCGCGCTCGCCGCCGAGCCCCGCGCCCCATCGCCCATCACCCATAACCCATCACCGGTTCTCCAGATCCTCGGCGCCCGCGAGAACAACCTCCGCAACCTCTCCCTCTCCATCGCCCTGCGCTCACTCACCGTCGTCACCGGCGTCTCCGGCTCCGGCAAGTCCACCCTCGCGTTCGACATCGTCTTCGCCGAGGGCCAGCGCCGGTTCATGGAGTCGATGTCACCCTACGCGCGTCAGTTCGTCGAGCAGCTGCCGCGTCCCGCCGTGGACCGCGTCACCGGCATTCCGCCGACCGTCGCCATCGAGCAACGCATCACCCGCGGCGGCCGCAAGAGCACCGTCGCCACGATCACCGAGGTCGCGCAATACCTCCGCCTGCTCTACGCCAAGCTCGGCGTTCAGCATCACCCCGTCACCGGAAACCCGGTGCGCGCGCTCACCGCGGCCGAGCTGGAGAAGCACTTCCTCGCCGCCCTCGCGACTCCGACGGCCAAGAAGGCCAAGCACCTCTACCTTTGCGCCCCGCTCGTGCGCGGCCGCAAGGGCCACCACCAGCCCATCGCCGACTGGATCCGCGACCACGGCTACACCCACATGCGCGCCGACGGCCGCCTCCTCCTCGTCGAGAACTTCTCCAAGCTCGACCGCTTCAAGGAGCACAACGTCGAAGTGGTCGTGGCCGACCTGAAGAACCTCGCGCCGGTCACCGTCTCCGCTCCGCGCACCCGCGGTTCCGCCAAGCAATCGGGCGAAGCCCCACCGGCCACCGTCCACCGGTCACCGGCCACCGCACTCTCCGAGGCCCTCCGCCTCGGCAAAGGCACCTGCTTCCTCCTCCTGCCCTCCGGCGAGATCGTGTCCTGGTTCTCGACCACGCGCACCGACTCCGCCAGCGGCGAGACCTTCCCGGAGCTCGATCCGAAGGACTTCTCCTTCAACTCGCCCAAGGGCTGGTGCCCCGTCTGCCGCGGCCACGGCCGCCTCGCGCCCTGGATGCTCAAGGCCGACAAGGACGACGAGGAAACGCCGCCCGAGATCGCCGAGCTCGCCCATCTCTTCGACGACGAGTCCGAGGCCCAGTTCCGCACCTGCCCCGAATGCGGCGGCACCCGCCTCAACCGCGTCTCCCGCGCCGTGCATCTGTACTTCAAGCACGGCTCGCCCCTCTCGCTCCCGGCCCTCCTCGCGCTCACCCCCTCGCGGCTGCTCGCCGCCCTGCGCGACCTCGACCTCGACGCGCGCGGCAAGCTCATCGTCCGCGACATCATCCCGCAGATCGAGGAGCGCCTGAAGTTCATGGACGAGGTCGGCCTCGCCTACCTCGAGCTCGAACGCTCCGCCGACACCCTCTCCGGCGGCGAAGCCCAGCGCATCCGCCTCGCCTCGCAGCTCGGCTCCAACCTCTCCGGCGTGCTCTACGTGCTCGATGAGCCGTCGATCGGCCTGCATCCGCGCGACAACGACCGGCTCATCGCCACCCTCGAGCGCCTCCGCGAGAAAGGGAACACGCTCCTCGTCGTCGAGCACGACGATGTCGTGATGGACCACGCCGACCGCATCATCGACCTTGGGCCCGGCGCCGGGCGCCACGGCGGCCAGCTCCTCGCCGACGACACCCCGGCCAATCTCCGCCAGAACAAGAACTCCCTCACCGGCCTCTACCTCGACCAAGGCATCCCGCACCCGATCCGCGGCGCCTACCGCGATGTTTCCGAAGGTAGGGCGAACCGTCCCGGTGAGCCGAAACCCGTCGCCAAATCCCGCGCGAAATCGGCCCCCACCACCCAATCGAGAATCGAAAATCCGAAATCGGAAATCGCCTGGCTCGAGCTCACCGGCGCCCGCCTGCGCAACCTCCAGAACCTCGATCTCCGTCTGCCCCTCGGTCGCCTGATCATGGTCGCCGGGCCCTCCGGCGCCGGAAAGTCCACGCTCTTCCGCGACCTGCTCCATCCCGCCGTCGCCTGTGCGATCCAACAGAAGAAGTCCAAGCTCACCGGCCGCGACTTCCTCAAGCTCGCGCCCAAGTGCACCCATGAGGTCTCCCTCTCCGCCGCCGCCGAGTTCCGCCCCATCACCTATAGCCAATCAACCATCACCTCGGTCGTTCCGTTCGACCAGCTCACCGGCGCCACCGTCTTCAAGACCATCGTCGAGGTCGACCAGTCGCCCATCGGCCACACGCCGCGCTCCACGCCGGCCACCTACCTCGGCGTCTTCGATCTCATCCGGCAGTTCCTCACCACCATCCCCGAGTCCAAGATCCGCGGCTACACCGCCGGCCGCTTCTCCTTCAACACCTCCGGTGGCCGTTGCGAGACCTGTTCCGGCGCCGGCCGCGTGAAGCTCGAGATGAACTTCATGCCCGACACCTTCGTCACCTGCGACTCCTGTGGCGGCCGCCGCTACAACCCGGAGACGCTCGAGATCGAGTGGAAGGGCAAGAACGTCGCCGACATCCTCGAGCTGACCTTCGAGGAGGCGCGCGACTTCTTCGATTTCCACAGCCAGCTGCGCGAGGTCTGCGCGCTCATGTGCGAGACCGGCCTCGGCTACCTCACGCTCGGCCAGA